>CAZCCN010000043.1:5848-10719 GCA_964497085.1 uncultured Ferruginibacter sp. | reverse complement strand
AATGATGCACAATCCACATTGATCCAATAATTATTTTCGGGTGTATTGTCGAAAAAGGTGCTGTCTTGCGTGATTTGTGCATACGCAGGATACTCGAATGAGTACGGAAAGGCTGCATTGTCAAATCGTTGGTATTGATGAGGGGGTAGCGGAATCTGAAAGTAGGCTGTCTTTTTGGAAGTATAATTGGAATTGCAGCTGGCTGCAACACAACCAAAGATGGCCAGTATGATTAGATATGCAATATTGATTCTCATAGGCAAAAAGATTGCATCCTTCTATTCCACTGGCATGGGCGGATGAATGACCAGCTTGATTTTATCGATTCTGTTTTTATTAATTTCCAAGGGTACAAATGTATAATGATCGGTAATCAGGCTTTCATTCACTTGTGGAAATTCACCCGCAATTTCCAGCACCAGCCCTGCCAAGGAATCGCTCTCTCCCCTCAGGGCATCAAAAGTATCAATGGGCATATTGATGGCTTTGCACACATCATTGATCATGGTCTTCCCTTCAAAAATATAATTGAACTCGTCAATTTTACGATAATCTGTCTCTTCGTCATCAAACTCATCCTTAATGTCCCCGATAATTTCCTCGATGATGTCTTCCAGGGTTACAATGCCGGAAGTACCGCCAAATTCGTCTACCACAATCGCAAAATGCACTCTTTTGGTTCTAAACTCCTGCATCAAATCTTCAATCAGCTTCTGTTCATGGACAAAATAAGGCGGGCGAATCAATGGATGCCAGTCGAAACCAGGTGTTTGGTTGATATGTGGCAACAGGTCCTTTGTATGAAGGGTGCCCAGAATTTCGTCCAAATTGTTTTTGTACACAGGAAGCCGGGAGTAATTCAATTCCTTTACTTGTCGAATGATGTCTTCAAAACGCTCGTTAGCAGCAATACCACTGACATCCAGACGGGTGCGCATGATCTGCTTGACGGTGGTGTCGCCAAATTTTCTGATTCCCTTTAATATTTTTTTCTCTTCCACCGTGGCTTCATTTTCCGGCAACAAATCGATGGCGTCATCCAAGTCACTGTTGTCCATAGATGACAATTTAGAGCTTGCCACACTTTTCTCAATATTGTCACTCAGGTGAACAAATCTTTTACTCAGCCTGAAGAAAATCTTGTTGAAAATCTCAATGATTAAAGAAGAAGTGGAGGCAAACCATACTTTGTGGTGGGTAGCCCAAACCTTGGGCAACACTTCTGCAAACAGGACCAACAAAAAAGTAACGGAAATAACTTTAATCAGAAAAGCAAGCCAAAAACCAACCTGATAAAAAGTAAGCCACTCATTGATCAGCAAATCAGAGATCAGGATGATGCCTATGTTGACAAAGCTGTTGGCAATCAGCATGGAAGCCAATAATATTTTTGGCTGTTCCAATAAACTCAGGATTCGCTGAAAAGAAGGCTGTTTTCTAGTTTTAAGAAGATTTAGGTCTTTAGAAGTCAAGGAGAAAAAAGCCACTTCGCCACCAGCTAAAAAAAAGGATATGATGAAAAGCAAACAGACCGAGAAAAGCAGAATCGTAGTGGCTGCCATGTTGATCATCAAAAATGTCAATGACAGACGAAAAGTTTCTCCAACCGAATGATAGTCCAAAGCAATTTTTTTTAGTTAACAATCATTTGCAAACAAACCTTTGCAAATCTTTTTAAAAGGGCAATCTCTCAGGCCCTTCTTCCTGTGGTAAAGCACCTGGCGAAGACTTTGCATCATCAAAGTTTTCACTCGCCCCCATTCCTTCTCCCCTTTTATCTAACATAATCAGGTTGTCTCCGATGATTTCAGTGGCAAATTTCTTATGGCCGTCTTTGTCATCCCAACTCCGGGTTTTGAGGCGGCCTTCCACAAACACCAAACTGCCTTTGTGCAAATATTTTTGCGCCATTTCAGCCAATCCTCTCCAAAGTACCACAGTGTGCCACTCCGTTTGGGTCATTTGCTTGCCGGTTCTGTCCTTGAAGATTTCTGTTGTAGCCAAAGAGAATTTGGCCACAGCTATGTTACCCTCCAAAAATTGCATGTCTGGGTCTTTGCCCAAGTTGCCCATCAGGGTGACTCTATTGATTCCGCGCATCGAATTGGCATTTGTGCTTAACAAATGTAAGTCAACAAACCCATGTATCAAAGTACTCAAATCGGATTTATATTGACTAGAATAAGTACTTGTTGCTTTGAAGATATTGGGTAATGAATTTAGGAAATGCCAGTTGGGAGAGTTGACGGAGGTTCATCTTTATATAATCAGCCGACTGCAGAGGCGCTGTCAATTGAACGTGCAAAAAATATCCGGCAATGGTTTGGTGTGTCAAGGCTTGTTTTTGCAAGGCTGATACGTGGACCAGCTTCCCTTTTTGTCCTAACCCTTTTTTGTAGGCTGCCGAACGAATGAATACTTCCGGAGATATGGATGTTGGCACTTCACACAAAATAAACTCATACAATTGTCGCCAAATATCCTTTGTCAACCGCTGCCGCACATAGTATTGACCCTTATAGGAAGCGATTAAGTAAAAAAAGTGCCTGTTTTTCTTCGCCAGGCGTTTTCCTTTCACCGGAAACTGATCCACGGCTCCTTGGTTATAGGCATGACACTGCGCTTTCAACATACATTGTCCGCAATGGGGCGACTGGGGCTTACAAACCGTGGCTCCAAAATCCATGATGGCCTGGTTGTATTGAGCCGCCTCGTCCTTTTTCAATAGCTGATTGGCCAATGCGGCAAATTCCTTTTTGCCCGCCGTCGAATCGATGGGCGTTTGAACGCCCAAATACCTGGCCAATACCCTCATGACATTTCCATCCACCACGGCATGAGGCAGATTGTATGCAAATGAAGCAATGGCTGCGGCTGTATAGGGTCCGATGCCTTTTAATTTCAGGATGTCGGCATATTGGTCCGGAAATTGGCCATTGAACGCTTGGGATATGTGTTGGGCCGTAGCCAACAAATTCCGGCACCTGGAATAATAACCCAGCCCTTCCCACAGTTTAAACACTTCAGCTTCAGGCGCTTTGGCCAGGTGGCGGATGCTAGGGTACTTTTTTACAAACTTGTTGTAGTAGCCTGTTCCCTGTTCTACCCTGGTTTGCTGCAAAATGATCTCACTTAACCAGATTTTGTAGGGGTCCCTTTCAAATTTCCAGGGCATGGATCGATGATTGGACGAACGATTCCAAATGAGCAGATTTTTAGTAAAAAAAAGGTGCGATTTGGGTGGTTTCATGGGGTCAAATGGACTATTTTTTACAAACCTATTGATTATCACCAACTTATTTTTGGAAATTAATTTTTTTTTATTAAATTACTTTCAAATTATTCCATATATGAGAAAAGCAGACTTGATAAACAAAATTTCAGATAAAACTGGTATCCCAAAAGTGGACGTATTGGTAACACTGGAAACCATGTTTAAAGAAGTAAAAGCTTCGCTCGCAAGCGGTGAAAACCTTTATATTCGTGGCTTTGGAAGCTTTATCATCAAAAAAAGGGCCGCTAAAATCGGCAGAAACATTAAGAAAAATGTTTCTGTGTCCATTCCCGAGCATTTTATTCCTGCTTTCAAACCTGCCAAAGAGTTCGTTCAGGAAATCAAATCGTCTCCCAACATCAAGGAAGCCCCCCCAGAAGTAAAGGAAGATAACGAGGATTAACCTACCTTTGCGCCCTGCTGAAAGATTAGCAGTCAAACGAATATTGTGAAAAAACAATTCATTTTCGCCGGGGCCGGCATACTTTTAATAGCCATTTTGTTCTTTTTGGGTCGAACAACAGAGCCCAAACCAGTTGTGGCGGTTACGCCCCCCACAACTACTCAATCATTTGATATTCAGAAATTTATAGCTGAATCGAAGCAGAAACTTCCCCCTTCTCAATTGGTTTATTTATCCGGTTTGGAAAACCGCATCAGCCGTGGAGACATTGTGAATCAACAAGTTGCGGCCAATACAGCCATCGCTCAATTCTGGAAAGACAGCGTGCAACTGTTTGAGCCCTACGCTTTTTATATTAGTGAGGCCGCTAAGTTGGATAATTCAGAAAAAAGCCTCACCTTCGCTGCCCAAATATTATTGGATAATATTCGGGGAGAGCACGATGAAGCCAAGGCAGACTGGGAATCATCACTCGCCATTGAGTTATTTGAAAAAGCCATCGCCATCAATCCGAACAACGACGAGTTTAGAATTGGATTGGGAAGTTGCTACGTATTCGGAAAGGGCAGAAACGGAGATCCGCAACAAACCATGAAAGGCATTCAGGAATTGTTAGGGGTGGTCAGAAGAGACTCCAACAACATGAAAGCCCAATTGGTACTCGGTGTAGGCGGTTATGTCTCTGGTCAGTACGACAAAGCCATTGTACGCTTGCTGAAAGTGGTAGAGAACGAACCTACCAACATAGAAGCAACCGCATTCTTGGCCGACACGTATGCAGCAAGTGGCAACAAAACAGAAGCCATCAAATGGTACAATACCAGCAAAAGACTGGTCAACAATCCAGGTTATTCCAAAGAAGTTGACGAGCGAATCAAATTGCTGGCTCAATAAAAAACATTATTAAAATCATTTTATAACAAAAAAGACTAGGTTATGCCTTGTGGTAAAAAGAGAAAACGTCATAAAATCGCAACACATAAGCGTAAAAAGCGTTTGAGAAAAAATCGTCATAAGAAGAAGTAGTTTCAATTGTCTTCAGCCTTCCTGTTGAAAGACGTAGGAACGCTGCCGGTATTGTCAGAAAGAATTCGCCCTCATCGGCACCATTCCCTTTTTCTTTATTAAGCCAAGCAGGTCAATGCAACCCATTTTCTATTGATGGAAGATGCTTGTGTTGTACAAATGGCTATT
>CAZCCN010000043.1:3930-5838 GCA_964497085.1 uncultured Ferruginibacter sp. | reverse complement strand
TCTAAAAAACGATTCGTTTGACCAAAGAACTAATTATTAATGCCACGCCACAGGGTGTTGAGATCGCCTTGTTGGAGGACAAGAAACTGGTGGAATTGCACAGCGAAAAAGCAGGTGCTAATTTTTCCGTGGGAGACATATACCTGGGAAAAGTCAAGAAACTGATTCCGGGATTGAATGCCGCTTTTGTGGATGTAGGATTTGAAAAAGATGCCTTCCTGCATTACACCGATCTGAGTCCCTACGTTAAATCCATTCTCAAGTTTACCCAACAGAACAGCCAACAAAGGGGCCCCCATACCACCGATTTTACCAAATTCAAAGTAGAGCCCGAAATCTTAAAGACAGGAAAGATCACCGATGTACTGAGCGGAAAGCCTTCTATCCTTGTACAAATTTTAAAAGAACCCATTGCTGCCAAAGGACCCAGATTAACCTGTGAACTTTCATTGGCAGGCCGATTTGTGGTGGCCACACCGTTTAACGATATCATTGCGGTGTCCAGGAAAATCCATTCCAGCGAAGAAAGAAAACGATTGCAAAAGATTGTGGATGCCGTGAAACCGAAGAACCTGGGCGTGATTGTCCGAACAGCTGCTGAGGGCAAAAACACCGCAGAACTTCACGAAGATTTACTGCGGTTGGAAAATACCTGGAAAACCATTCAGGCAAACTTACAGGGCGCCCTGCCGCCGGCAAAAATCCTGAGTGAACAAGGTAAAACCACCAGCATCTTAAGAGACCTGCTGAATGCTGATTTCAATCGGATTGTGGTAAACGACAAAAACATTTTCAACGACACCAAGAATTATATCCAGCGAATTGCGCCAGATAAAGTTGAGATCCTTTCTTTACACAATACCACCGGCGCCATTTTTGATCAGTACGGTGTCACCAAACAAGTGAAAGCGTCTTTTGGAAAAACAGTCAACTTACCGAGCGGCGCTTATCTGATCATTGAGCATACCGAGGCCCTTCATGTGATTGATGTCAACAGCGGCTACAAAAGTGTCAGCAATAACCAAGAACAAAATGCACTGGAAACGAACCTGGAAGCCGCAGCGGAAATTGCCCGCCAATTGAGGCTTCGCGACCTGGGCGGCATCATTGTGGTGGACTTCATCGACATGAAATTGATGGAGAACAAGAAAAGACTGGCGGATGCCATGGAAAGTCTGATGAAGACCGATCGTGCCAAACATGCGGTACTGCCCATCACCAAATTTGGATTGATGCAAATCACCCGGCAACGCATGAAGCCCGAAATGAATATCAATACCAGTGAAGTATGTCCAAGCTGCGCGGGAACCGGAAAAATATCTTCTACCCTGATCTTGGAAGATGAAATTGCCAAAAACCTGAATTACCTGATTATGCAACGCCACAAAGGGCTGAGCATCGAAGTACATCCGATTATCTATACCTACCTGACGAGCGGACTGTTTTCTCGCAAATTCAAATGGCGTTGGAAATACAAACAACGCATCAAAATAAAAGCGAACAACAACTTCCACTTAACGGAGTTCCGCTTTTATGACAACAGCGGCGAGGAGATTAAGCTGTAAGATTAATGCTGATGGTTGTGCTGCATCGCCGTCAATTCTTCAGGAGTCACGATCTTTTCTTTAGGGGTGATGGTACCCTCTACAAAATTGAATAGCTTTTCAGTAATCAAACGACGATACGTTGAATCGAGTTGCTTTTCGTCTTTCATCATTCTGTCTATGTAACTATCCAACCAGCTCATGTCTTCTCCCATATTCATTTGACCGAAATAACGCATGACTTCCTCTTTCATGTAATTCCTCAATTCGTCCTGGCTTACTTCTAATTTATTGTCGGCTATCAAACGGTCGCTGATCAATGTCCATTTCAATTGATTGGAAAATACCGGAAATTCAGCCTCAG
>CAZCCN010000043.1:0-3920 GCA_964497085.1 uncultured Ferruginibacter sp. | reverse complement strand
CTTTTCTCCGCCTGTTTGCAACCATCTTTTCAAAAACGCTTCCGGAAACTGCATGTTGGTTTTATCCAACAACAAATGATACAGTTGATCGTGCAATTGGTTGCGGCTTTGGGCAGACCAGTATTTTTCTATTTCAGCCTTCAGCGTTTCGCGAAGGGCTTCTTCAGTTTGAATATCCTTGCCAGGAAAAATTTCATTGAAAAACTCGGCATCCAATGCTCTTTTTTCCACCAAACCCAGCTTCACAATGTCCAGTTTGAAGTGTTTTTTAGCAGCCTCTTTATCATCTTTGTTCAATCCCAAGTCTTGCAACATCATCTCCAGCTTGTCTCCTTCAAAAGTTTTGTTCAATTGGAACACAATGCTGTCTCCAGTCTTCTTACCCATCAATTGCTTCTGCATGCCGGGCGTGAAATATTTTAACAAGACAGAATTTTCTTTGACAATACCACCTTCCACTGCATGGCCGTCCTTATCTGATTCAGTAAACTGTACATTCAGCACATTCTCTTCGTTGTCAATCAGGGCTGGCTCGGTCATTTTACCGCCTTTGATCTGCATGCGGTTGATTTCTTCGGTAACCATGTCATTGGTTACTTCTACTTTATGAAGGGTAATTTTTTCTTTGGATAAATCAGCCAATTTGAAGCTGGGCTTTAAACCTATTTCAAATCCGAATTCATAATCTATCGGCTGCTGCATGTCGATTTTGCTCAAATCGTTGGACAGCGGAAGTGGCTGGGCAAAGATTTCAGGACGCTCTTCATTCAAATAAGAATACAGCTTGCTTTCTACTGTTCTCAATACCTCTTCATTGAAAATGGAAGGGCCATACATTTTTTTAATCATGCCGGTGGGCACCATGCCTTTCCTGAAACCAGGAATATTGGCTGTTTTGCTATATTCTTTCAGCTTTTTTTCAAAAGCGGGCAGGTATTCTTCTTTGCTGACTTTGATGGTCAATTTGTCTGTTAAGACGCCGATGTTTTCTCTTACTACTGCTGACATATTTGATGAATTGATACGTTGATAAATTAAAAGTTGATAAGCTTATGGTTGGATGTTTGCAAAATGCCCACATGTCAACCGTTCAACTTATCAACTTAGTTTGTGCGGATGATAGGGGTCGAACCTACATGCCTCGCGGCGCCAGATCCTAAGTCTGGTGCGTCTGCCAATTTCGCCACATCCGCATCCGAGTTGTGAAATAGGCCCCCTGGGGGGCGCATTCAAACGGGATGCAAAATTAAGGTTTTCCCCCATACCATTCAACAAAAACGGCACATATTATTAAATGTTTGGTAAGATCTGGGGCGCATTCCACCTAATTTCCTGCATTTGAGGGTTTTGAAGTAAATTCGTAATCATTGATGAGTACCGTTGATACCATACCCGCTTATACCCTAACGGAGGAAGAAGAGAAAAAAGAAATTCTTCGGGAATACCGCGCCTTGTTACGACTCCTCAAGCAAAAAATGAAGCCAGGCGACAAATTGCTGCTCAGAACAGCATTTGAAATGGCCGCCGAAGCGCACAAGACCATGCGCAGAAAAACCGGAGAGCCCTATATTTTACACCCCTTAGCCGTGGCCAAGATTTGTGTGGAAGAAATTGGAATGGATGTTCGAAGCAGCATTTGCGCGTTGTGACACGATACCGTAGAGGATACCGATGTAACACTGGAAGACATCCAAAGAGAGTTTGGTGCGGAAATCACGAAAATTGTGGACGGACTCACCAAGATTGCCTCGGTGATGGATGCCAACACCACCCAACAAGCTGAGAATTTCAAAAAAATATTATTAACCCTCACGGACGACCCTCGGGTGATCTTGATCAAGTTGGCCGATCGACTGCACAACATGCGCACACTCGATTGCATGAAGCGCGAAAAGCAATTGAAGATTTCTTCGGAAACGGTGTATGTATATGCGCCATTGGCCCATCGAATGGGGTTATACAATGTCAAAACCGAAATGGAAGACTTGTCCATGAAATACATGGAACCGGATACCTATCGGCTGATTGCACAAAAGTTGCAGGACACCAAACGGGAAAGAACCCGATACATCAATGATTTCATCAAGCCGTTAAAAGAAAACATCCAGAAATCGGGCCTTGATTTTGAGATTTATGGCCGACCCAAAAGCATTCATTCCATTTGGTCGAAGATCAAAAAGAAAGGCGTGTCTTTTGAAGAAGTGTACGACCTATTTGCCATTCGGATCATTGTCAATTCATTGCCCGAAAAAGAAAAAGAAGACTGTTGGAAGGTATACAGCATCATTACCGATGCATACAATCCCTCTCCCGAACGATTGAGGGATTGGCTGAGCAACCCCAAAAGCAACGGATACGAAGCATTGCACACCACCGTGATGGGCCCTTTGGGAAGATGGGTGGAAGTGCAGATTCGTACCAAGCGCATGAATGAAATAGCTGAAAAAGGTTTGGCCGCTCATTGGAAATACAAAGAAGGCAAAGACGATGAAAGCCGCTTTGACAAATGGTTTCAGCAAATCAGAGAAGTGCTCGGTAGCCAGGACACCAACTCCCTCGATTTCCTGCAAGATTTCAAAACCTCTTTTTTAACGGAAGAAATTTACGTGTATACCCCTAAGGGCGATATCAAGATGCTGCCCATCGGTGCAACGGCGTTGGACTTTGCCTTTGGGGTGCACACAGCGGTGGGATACAAATGCATCGGCGCCAAAGTCAACCACAAACTGGTTCCCATCAGCCATAAACTCCGCAGTGGTGATCAAATAGAAATCATCACCAGTGCCAAACAAAAACCCAACAGCGAATGGCTGAAGTTTGTGATCACGAGCAAAGCGAGAAACAAAATCAAAGACTCTCTCAAAGAAGAAAAAAGACAAATTGCAGAAGGTGGCAAATACAGCCTGGAAAGAAAATTGTCTGGAATGGGCCTGCCCATGAGCCAACACAACATTGAAGAAATAACAAATTTCTATAAATCTGGCAGCAGCCTCGATTTGTATTATGATATTGCTGTCAAGAAGAATGAACTCAAAGAATTAAAAGAATTTACCATCCACGGAGACAAACTGGTTGCCCCAAAGATTATCAAGGTGATTGACGAGAAACCAAGCACACTCCCCTACAAGCCGATAGAAAAAAAAGATGCAGAACTGATTATTTTTGGCGAAAGCAGCGACAAAATCATGTATACGTTGGCTAGTTGCTGCAAGCCCATCCCGGGTGATGATGTGTTTGGCTTTGTCACCACGGGCGAAGGATTGAAGATACACCGAACCAATTGCAGCAATGCAGCCCGCTTGCTTGCCAATTACGGACATCGGGTAGTGAAAACCAAGTGGGCTAAAAACAAAGAAATCTCTTTCTTGACCGGATTAAAAATCGTTGGACTGGATGATGTGGGCGTGATTCATAAAATCACCAATTTGCTCAGTGGCGAATTGAAGCTAAATATTTCAGCCATGACAATCGAAGCCAAGGATGGAATATTTGAGGGCAATGTAAAAATATTTGTAAACGACAAGGAAGAGCTTGACGAAGTAGTGAACAGATTATTGGGATTATCCGGCATCGAAAAAGTAAGCCGATACAATATTGACTAATCAATACATCATTTTATGGACGAATTGTTAAAACAATTACAAGAAAGAGCTGGCATCAACGAAGCGCAAGCAAAAGAAGCCATTGAAACCATCAAAGACTTTGTAAAAGAAAAATTTCCGATGATGGCAGGTGCCGTTGACAAACTGTTCGAAGGCAATTCCCTTTAACAAGCGCCTCTACTTGAGCAACTCTCTGCTGATGACCAATTTTTGAATTTCACTGGTTCCTTCTCCAATGGTGCACAATTTGCTGTCCCTGTAAAATTTCTCCACAGGAAAATCTTTGGTATAGCCGTAACCGCCGAAAATTTGCACGGC
>CAZCCN010000042.1:0-10797 GCA_964497085.1 uncultured Ferruginibacter sp. | reverse complement strand
TAGGAGCCAATAAATACAAAACACTGGAGAAACCGAATGAGACCGTGCAAAAAGTGATGCATGGGGTATCACCTAAGTTGCTCATGGATATTCATAGTGTGAGTGGTGTCAACAACCCGGCCGTTCAATTGAGTGAAATTGATCGGGCAGCGAACAGCAACGATTTTAAAAAATAGACATTCATTCTCCTCCAATAAGTTTTGGGAGGAGCTAAACAAATAAAGATGGTTTTAGCAATCGACCTTGCCATGGTAATCGAGAAATTATTGCTCATTGTAGTAGTGGTTTCTGCATCCCTGGTCATCGCCATGTACACAACTTTTGCCGAAAGAAAAGTGGCCGCCATATTACAAGACAGAAGGGGGCCCAACCGAGCGGGTCCGTTTGGCTTGTTGCAACCTTTGGCAGATGGATTGAAGCTGTTCTTTAAAGAGGAAATCATCCCAAATTTCTCTTCCAAATTTTTGTTCATTTTGGGTCCGGCTTTGGCCATGCTGACAGCGGTGATGACCAGTGCGGTCATACCCTGGGGAGACAAAATTCAGTTGTTTGGCCGGGACATCACTTTGCAAATTGCAGACATTAACATTGGCATCCTGTATGTGTTTGGAGTGGTGAGTTTGGGTGTGTACGGCATCATGATAGGCTCGTGGGCAAGTAACAATAAATTTTCATTGCTCGGAGGATTGAGAGCAGCCTCTCAAATCATCAGTTATGAGCTGGCGATGGGTATTTCATTGATTGCCTTGTTGATGATTACCGGCTCTTTGAGTTTGAAACAAATGGTGTTGCAACAGCAGCAAGGACATTGGAATATAATTTACCAGCCCTTGGGCTTTTTGATTTTTCTAATCTGTGCCTTTGCGGAGTGCAACAGAACACCTTTTGATTTGCCCGAAGCCGAAAATGAATTAATTGGCGGGTACCATACAGAGTATTCTTCCATGAAACTCGGATTCTACCTGTTTTCAGAATACATCAACATGTTTGTGAGCAGTGTGATCATGGCTACATTGTTTTTTGGCGGGTACGACATGCCGTTTGTGAATGAAGCCTTGTTTACCCCCAACATCGCTGCCTTGATTGGCATTGCCGCCTTGATGGGGAAAGTGGTCATCTTTCTCTTCTTTTTCATGTGGGTTCGCTGGACGATACCCAGATTCAGATATGATCAACTGATGCACCTGGGTTGGCGAATTTTGATACCGCTTGCCCTGTTCAACATGTTGGCAACAGGAGCAGCCATATTGTATTTTAATAAATAACCATTCAAACCGATACTATTTAGATGCAAGCATTAACAAATAGGGTAAAAGCAGTCGATCGTCGGCCCATGAGCTGGTTGGAACGGATGTATTTACCTGCCATCATGAAGGGTATGTTCATCACCTTCAGCCATATCTTTAAAAAGAAGCCAACCATCAACTATCCTGAGAAGCAACGTCCATTCAGTCCGGTATTCAGGGGTTTACAAATTTTGAACCGGGATGAAGAGGGCCGCGAGAATTGTACCGCTTGTGGGTTGTGTGCAGTAGCTTGTCCGGCAGAGGCCATCACCATGGAGGCAGCCGAAAGACAACCTGGCGAAGAGCATTTATACAAAGAGGAAAAATACGCTGCCAAATATGAAATCAACATGCTGCGTTGTATTTTCTGTGGTTTGTGTGAAGAAGCTTGTCCCAAGGATGCAATCTACCTGAGCGAAACATTTACGCCGGCAGATTATCAACGCAAACAATTCATCTATGCGAAGAATGATTTGCTGATTCCCCATCCAAAAGAAAATCCGGAAGCTTTTGCGAAAGCAGTGGGCAACAGACCGAAAAGACAAACCGTTAATTAGACATAATTTATACAGAATGAATATTACAACCCTTGCTTTTATTTTGTTGTCTGTGATGGCTGTGGGAAGCGCCATCATGATGATTACCAGTAAAAGCCCTGTGCACAGTGTATTGTGGCTGATTATGGTGTTTTTTGCCATTTCTGGTCATTATATTCTATTGAATGCACAGTTTCTAGCCATCGTAAATATTATTGTATATGCAGGGGCCATCATGGTATTGTTTTTATTTGTGGTCATGCTGATGAATTTAAATGCCGAAACCGAACCCGTTAAGAATTATCGATTGCAGTTGATCGGTGTGCTCGCAGGAGGCAGCTTGTTGCTGGTATTGATCGCTGCTGTCATGAAGATTGATGTGGAGCAAGAAGTGCAAATGACGCTGGGGGATGGAGGCTTGATCAATGTATTGGGAATGACCCTGTTTAAAAATTATGTACTGCCATTTGAAATCAGCAGTGTGTTGTTCTTGAGCGCCATGATCGGGGCGGTGGTTATAGGTAAAAAAGACTCTTAAGCAATCAATTATTATGGATATACAGTTATACATCGCTTTATCGTTGACATTGTTTACCATTGGGGTTGTGGGCGTTTTGACCCGTCGCAATGCCATCATTATTTTCATGTGTGTGGAGCTTATGTTGAATGCCGTGAATTTGTTGTTGGTGGCATTCTCTAAAATGCATGCACTCAGCCCTACGGCCAAAGCGCTGCCCACCTACGCAAGCGATGCGCAGATATTTGTATTTTTTATCATGGTGGTGGCTGCTGCAGAAGTGAGCGTGGGGCTCGCCATCATTGTGATGATGTACAGAAATATTCATTCCGTGGATGTCAATTTTTTAAACAGGTTAAAAAACTAAAATACAGGCCAATCCTATCCATTGGCTTGCTTGTTATTGCTTATGAATCAGATTTCACAATACGTTTGGCTGATACCCATCCTTCCATTGATTGGCTTTGTAATAAATGGGTTGGGAAGAAATTATTTGTCCAAATCAACAGCCGGCTTTTTGGGTAGCGGAGTGGTGTTGGGTTCTTTTGTGCTGAGTTTACTTGTTTTCATGCAAGTTCAATCTGGCGTTACCATGAACCTGCACTATTTCAATTTCATTCAAATCAACGAAGGGATCACCATTGGCTTTGATTATAAGATTGATCAGCTCTCTGCTTTGTTTTTACTGATCATTACGGGTATCGGCTTTCTGATTCACTTGTACTCCACCGCCTACATGCACGAAGAATCGGGGCAGGACTTTGCCAAGTATTTTGCCTACCTGAATTTATTTGTATTCTCCATGCTGTTGTTGGTGATGGGGGCTAACTATGTTATCCTTTTTATAGGTTGGGAAGGGGTAGGACTGTGTTCTTATCTGCTGATTGGCTACTGGTACAAAAACAACAACTATACCGATGCGGCCAAGAAGGCATTCATTATGAACCGAATTGGCGATCTGGGATTTTTGCTGGCCGTTTTTTGGTTGATTGCCAAGATCGGAACCATTCAATATGATGAAGTATTTAGCGCGACCAACCTTAGCAAATTGAATGCATTCGACATCAGCGGAATTACTTTATTGCTGTTTGTAGGAGCCACCGGAAAGAGCGCCCAGATTCCCTTGTATACCTGGTTGCCCGATGCGATGGCAGGTCCAACACCTGTCAGTGCATTGATTCATGCGGCCACCATGGTGACGGCGGGTATTTATATGATTGCAAGAAGCAACGCGCTGTTCTCCTTGGCACACCAAACGCAAACTGTCATCGCGGTCATTGGTTTGGCAACTGCACTGTTGGCGGCTTCTATCGCTATCAAACAAAATGACATTAAAAAAATATTGGCCTATTCCACCGTCAGCCAGTTGGGCTTTATGTTTCTGGCATTGGGAACGGGGAACTATGTAGCCGCTGTCTTTCATGTACTCACCCATGCTTTTTTTAAAGCATTGATGTTCTTGGGTAGTGGAAGTGTGATTCATGCCATGGGAGGCGAACAAGACATTCGTAAAATGGGTGGTTTGCACAAACACATGAAAGTGACGAGTATTACTTTCTTGATTGGGTGCATCGCCATTTCAGGTATTCCTGGGTTTTCTGGATTCTTCTCCAAAGACGAAATCCTGGCAGGTGCGTTCAGTCATCATATTGCCTTGTATGGCGTTGCTTTGTTTACGGCATTGCTCACCGCCTTCTATATGTTCCGTTTGTACATCCTCACATTTACCGGATCGTTCCGTGGAACCCAGGAGCAAGCGCATCACTTGCACGAGAGTCCCATTGCGATGACGCTTCCATTGGTGATCCTGGCAATCCTGAGTGTTATCGGTGGGTATGTGGGTGTTCCGGAGGCATTGGGCGGCCACCATGCATTGGCCAGCTACCTTTCTCCGGTTATTCCTTCGGCTGAACACGGACTTACTCATCAAACTGAATATGCATTGATGGCACTGTCTACTGTATTGGTGATGGGCGCCATTGCATTCGCCTGGTTCCGGTTTAAGAACAACCAAGCAGAAGCTGCTGCATTGGGTTTCGGTAAGGTATTGGAAAACAAATGGTATGTAGATGAGCTGTATGAAAGGGTTATCGTACAACCATTGAAAAAAACAGCCTCCTTCCTGCAAGCGACCATTGAAAACAAAGTCATTGATGGTCTGGTGAACGGTGTGGGCAAGGCAGTCAATTATGGCGGTCGACAACTTCGTTGGTTACAAAGTGGACAAGTGGGCGCCTACATATTATTGATGGTGATCGGAATGCTCGTATTATTTATCATACAATTCTTCTTATAAAATAATCAACCTTGGGTACGTACATTACTTTTCCGGAATTATTTATTTTGTTGCCGCTCTTTGGTGGTATCATCGCTTTTTTTGTCAGCAGTGGACAGGCTGCCAAACGAATGTCCTTGTTCGTCTCCGTGTTGGTGTGGGCCATTTTTGTGGTGGCGTTGTTCTATACGGATCGCTCCAAATACATATCCTATAACAACGTCAATTATCTGTGGCTGAAATACCTGGGCTCGAATTATTATATCGGACTCGATGCCATGGGCAGAATGCTGGTAGGATTGACAGCCACTGCTTTTCCGCTCATTTTCATAGCAACTGCCAAAAACAACGTGAACCATCCCAAATCCTTTTATGGACTCATGCTGTTGTCCCAAGCCGGCTTAATGGGTGTGTTTTGCGCATTCGATGCCCTTACTTTTTATTTCTTCTGGGAGCTTGCTTTGATTCCTGTTTATTTTCTGTGCAGCAAATGGGGTGGTGAAAAACGCATTCAGGCTACCTTTAAATTCTTTGTCTACACTTTCGTTGGATCGCTCTTGATGTTGATCGGCATTATATATGTTTACTTGCATACCGAGCCAAGAACCATCCAAGGTGGTATTACAGCCGTCCACTCCTTCACGGTAGGGTCTTTTTACAATGTCGCCTTGACGGCTATCGAACAAAAATGGCTCTTTGTATTGTTTTTTGTGGCCTTCGCCATTAAGATGCCCATTTTTCCTTTTCATACCTGGCAGCCCGATGCCTATGACCAGTCTCCCACACCTGTCACCATGGTCATGAGTGGCATTATGGTTAAAATGGGACTATTCGGAGTGGTTCGTTGGTTGATTCCTGTTCTTCCATTGGCGACCAAACAATTTGCATCGATTGTCATCATTTTGTCGATTATTGGGATTATATATGCCAGTTGCCTTGCCATGGTGCAGGACAATATCAAAAGGCTGGTGGCCTATTCCTCTATTGCCCACATCGGTTTGATGTGCGCCGCTATTTTTGCATTGAATCCCACCAGTGTGCAGGGTGCGATGATACAAATGTTCACCCATGGCATCAACATCATTGGTCTGTGGATCGTAGTGGAGTTGATTGAAAGGCAGACAGGCATCAAACATATTTCTGCTTTAGGCGGCCTTGCGCAAAAAGCACCGAGTCTGACCATTTTATTGGTGATTGTCGCTTTTGCGAACATTGCTCTTCCGCTCACCAACGCGTTTCCCGGTGAATTCATGATGTTGAGCGGATTGTATGAGGTAAAAACTTGGTATGCCATCGCTGCTGGATTAGGGGTGATTCTATCGGCGGTGTATACGCTCAATATGATTCAAAAAGTTTTTTATGGTCACACCAATGATCTCACCCAAACAGTGAAAGATATTGCTTGGAACGAAAAATTGGCACTGCTGATCATTATTGCCTTTGTATTTGTGCTCGGTGTGTATCCGCAACCTTTAATCGAATTGACAAAGGAATCAGTTACATACCTGCTGACCAGGTTCGCATAAATTTTAAACCTGAAACAAATTTTATACTTAGAAACCTAATATGAATTCAATTATTTTAACTGCAGTATGGGGCGTGGTGATGATGTTGAGCGGTGTGTTTATTCGCAACAAGCAAACCCCCAAGTTTCTTGCCATCATTGGATTGTCATTGATATCTATTTTGCATGTCAAAGAGCTGGTATCTAAAAAATCATTGTTCCAGTTTGACGTGCACAATATGGTCACCTTCGATTACTTCAATCTTACCTTCATTGCCATTGTGCTCTCTTGTACCCTGATTTATTTTTTACTGAGTGCATCAGAATTTGAAATGGTTGGACCTCATGTAGCTGAATATTTTGCTTTAATCTTTTTTGTGCTTTGCGGGGTGTCGCTGGCGGCTAGTTTCAACACCCTTCTGATGCTATTCATAGGTATTGAAATCATGTCGATTCCTTTGTACATCCTGACCGGCAGTGACAAGCGCAACCTGAAAAGCAATGAAGCTGCTTTGAAGTATTTCCTGATGGGTGCTTTTTCAACCGGTATTATGTTGCTGGGTATCGCCTTTTTGTACGGCGGCGCGCCCAATGCAAGCTTTTTTATTGACAACTTGCAAATTGGCGGAGGCCGCTTGTCTGTCCTGACTGGCTTGGGGTTGGTTTTTTTGTTGATTTCGATTTCGTTTAAAGTGTCTGCTGCGCCATTTCATTTCTGGACACCGGACGTATACGTTGGCGCACCCACTGTTTTTACTTCCTTTATGAGCACCATTGTAAAAGTAGCCGGATTTTTTGCATTTATCAGGTTGTTTCAAAACGCCTTCGGCATTGTTCAAGACCAATGGCAGTCGCTGATTGCATGTATTACAGTTGCTACTTTAATAATCGGAAACATTACCGCCGTTTTTCAACAAAGCGTCAAAAGAATGTTGGCTTACTCCAGCATTGCGCAAGCTGGTTTTATGCTGCTGGCCATCTTCGCTTTGAATGCAAAAGCCAAAGAAGGTATTTTGTTGTATGCTGCGGCTTATAGCCTCGCGACGATTGGCTTCTTTGCCATTTTGATGAAGCTGGAGGATTATACCATCGAAGGCTTTAATGGCCTGTCCAAGAAACAACCGACGCTTGCCTTTGCGGCTACCATTTTTCTTTTATCCTTAACTGGCATTCCCCTGACAGCCGGTTTTCAAAGTAAGTTTTTCATGCTCATGGCTGCCATTGAAAATGGTCACCACCTATGGCTTCCCATTGTGGCTGTTTTGTTTGCTGCAGTCAGTGCCTATTATTACTTCCGCGTGATTCAGGCAATGTATTTCAAAGAGCCAACTGAGTCAGATGCTCAACCCTTTATTGTCACCCACGTATTCAAAATGGTTCTACTGTTTACGGTATTACTGATTTTGATCATTGGGGTGTATCCTGAAATACTGATTGGCTGGATGTATCGCTGATTCCTTACCGCTTATCAAACATCCTCGTTTCTGACTCCGGGCTTCAGTAACTTTGTAGTAATTTGCATGCAATGACCTACTCAGATTCGCTGGCGCTTTCCTGGAAAAATATCAAAGGCAATAAATTGCGCACAGGCATTACTGTGATCATTATCGCCTTGGGCATCTTTGCATTGATTCTCATTATTACGGCCATTCAAGCTGCCAGCAACAGTCTTACCAAAAGCTTTTCCACCATGGGGTCCAATGCGTTCAGCATTCGATACAAGGAAAGGAACTTCAGTTTTGGCGGCGGCGGTGGAGGCAGAAGAAACAATACGGTTAAATCAAATAAAAAAACACTGAAAGAAAAGCGTTCTAAGATTGGCCTTCCGATTACCTACAATGAGGCAAGGGCATTCCACGATCGGTTTTCTTTTCCTGGTGCCAAAGTGAGTATTGCGTTGAGGGGGCCTGCAGGGGTGGTGGTGAACACCAGTCTTTCCAAAACCAATCCTGAAATCAATGTCTTTGGTGGGGATGAAAATTACCTGGAATTAAACGGATATACCATCGATTATGGCCGAAATTTTTCCGCTACCGAAACTGAATCTGGCATCAATGTGTGTATGCTTGGTAGTGCAGTCGCCGAAAAACTATTCCCTGTCAACAAAGCCAAAGCGATTGATGCGGTGGTGAATGTGGATCACATTCCCTATCGGGTGATTGGTGTTCTTGCAGACAAAGGATCAAGTGCTTTTTTCAATACCAGTAAAATCATTGTCACCTCTGTCAACAATGTTCGAAGGGTATTTGCCGCTACTGGAAACAGCTATGTGCTTGCCGTACAGGTGATGGATCTCAAAATGCTGGATGTGGCGGCGGGCGAAGCCACCGCTGTGTTTAGGCCCATTCGAAAACTGGAAACAAAAGAAGCAGACAATTTTTACATAGACAAAAGCGATTCCATTGCCGAGAGCCTGCTTAAAAACCTGGGTTTTCTGGAAAAAGGCACCATTGGCATCGCCTTTATAACCCTGATTGGAGCTGCCATAGGTTTGATGAACATTATGTTGGTGGCAGTAAACGAACGAACCAAGGAAATAGGTTTGGTCAAAGCATTGGGCGGCACGCAGAAAGACATTCGTTCTCAGTTTTTGTTTGAATCGATCCTGATTAGCCTGATGGGGGCAGTTGCAGGTATTGTGGCAGGTATTTTACTGGGCAATCTTGTGGCTGTCTTGCTTCACACGGGCTTTGTCATTCCATGGGGCTGGGTGGTGGCAGGCATTTTAGTGTGCTTCATGGTTGGCCTGGGAGCCGGCCTTTACCCTGCTTATAAAGCGTCTAAACTCGACCCAATTGTGGCCCTCCGCTACGAGTAAGATGGGGTATTTTTCAACATTTTTTATACATTAATTCATTGAAAATTTCACTTTTCAAAGTGGTGGCATTCAATTATTTTATTAACTTGTCCTCTCGTTCCAAATAAACATCTTTTAATTGTTTTTCACTGGGGCGGCACATGATTGAATTCTTAATTTAAAATTTAACCAACTAAAATCAGATTGTTATGGCAGACATCAAAGCACCTGCAAAGAACGCACAAGCAAAAAAATCAGACAACCTCATTTCATTGTTAGCACCAGTGGTGTGTTTGTTGGCAGGTTACATTATCTGGAGATTTATTTTGGGCGCTGGCTCTAATTTTGGAGTAGGAAGCGAAAACGGTGGTTTTTGGCCTGAAAGAGAAGCTCCTAAAACCGCATTGAGCAAAATGTATCTTGGTGGAATCATTGTTCCCATCCTGATTGGTACCTTTTTGACCATGATTACTTTTGTGGTAGAAAGATTCATGACCATTTCAAAAGCCAATGGAACTGGTAGCAATGCTGATTTTGTTCGCAAAGTACAGTATCATCTTGCCAATAAAAATATCGATGCCGCTCTGGCTGAGTGCGATAAGCAAAAAGGATCCGTAGGCAACGTAATGAAAGCAGGTTTACACCGCTACAAAGAAATGACTAACAACACCCAATTGAGCACAGAGCAGAAAGTAATGGCCATTCAGAAAGAAGTAGAAGAAGCCACTTCATTGGAGCTGCCTATGCTAGAGAAAAACCTCGTATTCTTGTCAACCATTGCCTCTATTGCAACCCTATTGGGTTTGTTGGGAACAGTGTTGGGTATGATTCGTTCATTCTCTGCTTTGGGTGAAGACAGTGGTGGCGGTGCAGCAGCAAGTAAGTTGTCTGTGGGTATCTCTGAAGCCTTGTACAACACCGCTTTGGGTATCGGCACTTCTGCTTTTGCCATCATTTTCTATAATATTTTCACTACCAAAATCGACGGTATCACATATGGTATTGATGAATCAGGATTTACGTTAACCCAATCTTTTGCTTCTTTGTACAAGTAATTGTATGGAAGTCATGTAAAGTTGCATCTAACAGTAAATTCTAAAAATTCATTCACATGCCAAAAGTTAAAATACCACGCAAAAGTACCACCATCGACATGACCGCGATGTGTGATGTTGCTTTTCTGTTATTGTCTTTCTTTATTCTGGCAACCAAACAAAAGCCCCCGGAAGTTCTTGCTGTAACGCCCCCGGCTTCTGTTTCTGCAAAAGCGGCTCCGGACAAATCCATTTTGATTACCCTTACCAAAGACGGCAAAGCCTTTCTGATGTTGGGTGACGAAACCAAAAAGGCAGATATTTTAAGCAATATCAATACAGACAAAGGTCTTAACCTGAGTCCGGCTGAATTGGCCAAATGGACCAAAGCACCTTTTGTGGGTCTTCCCTTCAACATGATCAAAGGTTCATTGGCCACTGATAAAGAAATACCCGCCAATCAATTGCCGGGCATTCCCATTGACAGTAGCGACAACCAGATGGTTGATTGGGTGAGAGCGGTTGTCAAAGCCTATGTGGGCGTGGACCAAAGAAAGTTGCAGGAAATGTTGCTTGTAAAAGGAGACAACGAATCGCTGTATCCCGCGTTTAAAAACATCAAACAGGCGTTCAAGAAAAACGAAATATTCAAATTCAGGATCGTTACCAATGGAGAAGCCATCCCGGCAGGATCTGAATTGTATATGAAAGGAAGCGCCAATTAATTAAAACAATTAAAATTTACAGATATGGCAGAAATGGATACCTCGTCGGGTGGCGGTCATAAGAAAGGCCCCGGGGTCAAGAAGGGTAAAAAATTGTCCACGAGGGTAGACCTTACCCCAATG
>CAZCCN010000041.1:7078-10884 GCA_964497085.1 uncultured Ferruginibacter sp. | reverse complement strand
TATTGGCATTGAACATTCACCTTGTCCGTATTTCAATCTAGAGGAAGAATACGACATGCAGCAATTATTGTCCCGGCTGATTCAGCAACAACTCATTGCATCAGCCCATGACATCAGTGATGGCGGGTTGATGGTGACGTTGATGGAAAGCGCTTTCAATCGAAACCTTGGTTTTTCTGTGGTGCAAACCAATGCGCTTCGGCCCGATGCTTTTTGGTATGGAGAAGCCCAGGGCAGGGTAGTGGTATCTGTATCGCCCGATCGTCTTTCATCTTTCGAATCACTTATGGCCGCACAGTCCGTACCCTACGAACGAATAGGGGAAGTGACCGATGGAAAACTCGTGGTCAATCAAGCCGCTTGGGGCGATATCCATGCCTGGAAGTCATTGTATGAGCAAGCAATAGGCCAAACAATGAGTCCATCCAAGGGTTAATTTTCAAAAAATAAAATTCAAATTTTCTGCTCCAGAAAAATCCACTTATCTTTACACGACCTCTAGGATTTTTTGTATTCTTTCCTCGGTCAATTTAGTTTCTATTTTTACAGTCAAACGACAAACATGGATTCATTGCAATGCAATGAATACGGTGAATGTATTTGATTGAATTGAATTAATTTATTTTATGGCCAAGTACATTTTTGTAACCGGAGGCGTTACTTCATCGTTGGGAAAAGGAATTATTGCGGCATCGCTTGCCAAATTATTGCAGAGTCGCGGACTGAAAGTAACCATTCAAAAATTTGATCCTTACATCAATGTTGATCCAGGCACCTTGAATCCTTACGAGCATGGAGAATGTTATGTGACCGATGATGGGGCAGAAACAGACTTGGATCTTGGTCACTATGAAAGATTTTTGAATACGCCCACTTCACAAGCCAATAATGTTACTACTGGTCGAATTTATCAAACAGTCATCAACAAAGAAAGAGAAGGTGCTTACCTCGGGAAAACCGTGCAGGTGGTTCCGCATATTACAGATGAGATCAAACGCAGAATGATGCTTTTGGGTGATGGGGGTAAATTTGATATTGTTATCACCGAATTGGGCGGAACCGTGGGTGACATTGAAAGCTTGCCCTTTGTGGAAGCCGTTCGTCAAATTCAATGGGAATTACCCGAAGAAGATTGTTTGGTTGTTCACCTCACCCTGATTCCCTATTTAAAAGCTGCCAAGGAACTTAAGACCAAACCCACTCAACACAGTGTTCGTATGTTGAGTCAAGAAGGGGTGCATCCCAATGTGATCGTATGTAGAACCGAACATCCTTTAACCGAAGAGATCAAGCGAAAAATAGCCTTGTTTTGTAATGTCAAGCCCAATGCGGTGATAGAAGCAATGGATGCCAGCACCATCTACGAAGTGCCTGTCAAAATGCTGGAAGAAGGATTGGATGTGATTGTATTGAAAAAATTACAAATCAACGGATATGCAGCACCTGAGCTCAGTAAATGGAATACTTTCTTGTCTAAGCTGGCGAATCCCAAACAAAAAGTAACAGTCGGCCTGATTGGCAAATATGTTGAATTACAAGATGCTTACAAGTCTATATTGGAGGCTTTTATCCATGCTGGTGCCATAAACGAGTGTAAAGTACAGGTGGTAAACATTCACAGTGAATTCTTGACAAAAGAAAATGTGGCCGGTCAATTGAAAGAATTGGATGCATTATTGGTAGCGCCCGGATATGGTGCCAGGGGTGTGGAAGGTAAAATAGAAGCAGTCAAGTATGCGCGAGAAAATAAATTGCCTTTCTTCGGTATTTGTTTGGGTATGCAAATGGCTGTCATAGAATATGCCAGAAACGTACTGGGTTGGCAAGATGCGCATTCAACTGAGATGGATGCCAATACAACCCATCCGGTAATAGCCTTGATGGAAGAACAGAAAAAAATCAAAAACAAAGGCGGGACCATGCGATTGGGTGCTTATGCCTGTACGCTAGACCCGGCAACCTTGGCCCATCAGATTTACGGCACCGATGCCATCAGCGAACGGCACCGCCATCGCTGGGAATTCAACAACAATTACCTCAACGATTTCATCCATGCAGGTTTAATCCCCAGTGGTAAAAATCCGCAGAATCAATTGGTGGAAGTGGTTGAATTGAAGGATCATCCCTTTTTCATTGGAGTGCAATATCATCCTGAATTGAAAAGTACGGTGGAGAATCCGCACCCCATATTTGTTCATTTCATCAAAGCCGCCAAGCAACATGCTGCCCAAAAATCCGGGGTAACATCGCAAAAGGCAACGGCATAGCAACAGCGATGCCATAAACCTATTTCCTTACAATCCCTTTGTGTCATGCAGAAATTAAGCATGGATGAATTAAATAGAAAGAGTGTGGATGAATTCAAACGCTCCGAGAAAACGCCTGTGGTTGCGGTGCTTGAAAACATCCGGAGCGCCTACAATGTGGGCAGCGTATTCAGGACCGCCGATGCTTTCTTGCTGGAAGGGGTTTACTTGACGGGCTATACGGCTAAGCCTCCCCACAAAGAAATAAGAAAGACTGCACTCGGCGCAGAAGAATCTGTGGATTGGGTTTATTTACCAACTGCACAAGAAGCGATTCGTGTATTGAAAAGCAAAGGATATATGGTATATGCCGTGGAGCAAGTAAAAGGCAGCTTGTCACTCGAAAAAGCAGTCTTTACCCACGATCAAAAAATAGCCATGGTGTTTGGAAATGAAGTGACCGGGGTAGAACAGTCCACCATACTCCAATGCGATGGATGCATCGAAATTCCTCAATTGGGCATGAAGCATTCTTTAAATATTGCAACAGCAGCAGGAGTGGTGTTGTGGGAAGTAATCAGAAACCGCATGCAAGCATTTAGCCAGACATCATGAAACAAGTGAAACATTATTTTTCCCTGATTAAATTTTCGCACACCATTTTTGCGATGCCTTTTGCATTGATTGGTTTCTTCTTAGGTTATCGAAAACTACCTGTCCATGTAGCCACTTCTTCTCATTGGGTATTTTATCAGTTTCTATTGGTGGTGGGATGTATGGTGTCTGCCAGAAGCGCCGCCATGGCATTCAATCGATACCTCGACAAAGAGTTTGATGCCAGGAACCCAAGAACGGCCATTCGTGAAATCCCTGCCGGTCTCATCAAGGCCAATCATGCCCTGGTTTTTACTATTTTTTCCAGTTTGATTTTTGTGTTGTGCAGCTGGGCCATCAATGCACTTTGTTTTTATTTGAGCTTTGTGGCATTGTTTGTCATTCTTTTTTATAGTTATACCAAACGCTTTACGGCGCTTTGTCATGTAGTATTAGGATTGGGGTTGAGCCTGGCACCTATTGGCGCCTATTTAGCCATGACGGGTATGTTTAGCCTGGTTCCGTTGTTGTTCTCCCTCTTGGTACTTTGCTGGGTAAGCGGATTCGATATCATGTATGCTTTGCAAGATGAAAGTTTTGACAAAGCGAATCAATTGCATTCCATTCCTGTTGCATTTGGAAAGGCAAAGGCCCTGAGGGTGTCGGAATGGTTGCATGGATTGGCTGCTGTTGCTGTTATTATAGCGGGCATGTATGGCTCTTTTGGTTTGTGTTATTGGATGGGAGCCGTTTTGTTTATCGCCATGCTCGTCTATCAGCATAGTATTGTAAGCCCTACTGATTTATCAAGGATCAATGTAGCGTTCATGACCGCAAATGGCATTGCATCGGTCGTCTTTTCAATATTCGTCTTGGCAGATATATTGTGTAACCAATCGTTTTAAGTATGGCAAGAATCATGGCAATCGATTATGGTGGTAAAAGAACGGGCATTGCAGTGACCGA
>CAZCCN010000041.1:1971-7057 GCA_964497085.1 uncultured Ferruginibacter sp. | reverse complement strand
TGACAACCATCTCCTCCGCCGATTTGATTCCTTTTTTAGAA
Organism: uncultured Ferruginibacter sp.; assembly: GCA_964497085.1. Taxonomy (GTDB): domain Bacteria; phylum Bacteroidota; class Bacteroidia; order Chitinophagales; family Chitinophagaceae; genus Ferruginibacter. The sequence goes on along the minus strand of CAZCCN010000041.1, from coordinate 7,016 downwards.
AAGTATGTGAAGGAAGAGGCGGTAGAACTGATCCTCGTAGGCTTGCCTAAAAACTGGGATGAATCCGATACGCATGGAACAAAATTGGCTCAGGCCGCTATTGATAAGATCAAGAAAACCTTTCCTGCTATTCCGGTCAAAGATGTAGATGAAAGGTATACCTCCAAAATGGCCAAAGATGCCATGTTGCAAATGGGCATGAAGAAAAAAGACAGGAGGGATAAAAAGATTGTAGACGAAATTGCGGCTACCATTCTCTTACAAGAGTATTTGCAAAGCATTGCCTAATGCCTAATTTATTGTTATCAATCCCCCTTAATTATCAGTTTTACAAGATATCAAGTAACTTTGTGTCGGATATGATGCCTCACGCATCTGATAATCTAATCATATGATTTTACCAATTGTTGCCTACGGGTCACCCATATTGAGAAAAATGTCTGCTGATATCTCAGCAGACTATCCCGAATTGGATCAGTTGATTGCAAATATGTGGGAAACGATGTACAATAGCAATGGAGTTGGCTTGGCGGCTCCTCAAATCAATAAAGACATTCGATTGTTTGTATTGGACAGCGAACAAATTTTTACCCACCAAGAGGAAGATGAAAAAGGGGTGTATCCGGATGAACCGGGATACAAAGGTGTATTCATCAATGCGCATATTGTGGAATTGAATGGAGATGAATGGGCCTACAACGAGGGCTGTTTAAGCATTCCTAAAATCAGAGAAGATGTGATGCGCCCTGCTTCCGTTACATTGGATTTTGTAGATGAAAACTTTACGGCTCATCGAAAAACATTTAATGGATTGACCGCTCGGATTATCTTACACGAATACGATCACTTGGACGGCAAACTATTCATTGATCACCTTGCCGGTTTGAAAAAAACATTGCTTCGTCGAAAATTAGAAGACATCAGCAAAGGGAAGGTGAAAGTGGATTATCGAATGGTTTTTCCTAAATAACACTGCTATTTCGCCCCATGAGAAAGGCCATTTTACTTTGTATACTCTTGACCTTTTTGTGTAGGGGTTGGGCCCAATCGGCCAAAGATTCAATGGTTTCCATCAATGGCCAAGTTGTCACTTTAAGCGAAGTGGTGATAGATACCCGGCTGCATGTTGCTTCCTTTATCAAAAAGGTGCAGGATGACACCAGTTTTTATAAGGCGTTTAAGAACCTCCGAATCCTGGGTTTTTCAGCCATCAATGACATCAAAATGCTCAATAGCAAGGGAGGGGTACAAGCTTCCTTGCACAGTAAAACCAGGCAGCGGGTGCAGCATGGCTGCCGGACGATGGAAACCCAAGCGCAAGCCATAACAGGCGATATTTATGAGAATGGTCGTTGGAACTATTACACGGCTCAACTCTATGCTTCTTTATTTTTCACCCAAGATACCATCTGCGGAGAAACCAACGTTGTGGGCAGTGCTTCTTTTTCTACTCAGGGAAAATCTGGGATTGACAAACACAAAGAGCAATTGAAAATGCTGTTTTTCAATCCCGGAAAAAAAATCAATGGCATTCCTTTTCTTTCCAGCAAAACGGAGTTGTTTGACCAGTCGGTCTCCAGGCATTATGACATGAGCATCGATATGGATGAATACAATCGAACAAGCTGCTATGTTTTTAAACAAGTGGTGAAGCCCGGACATGAAGACGATGTGGCCATTGATGAAATGACCACCTGGTTCAATGACCGTACTTTTGAAGTGGTGGCCCGAAACTATACACTGAGTTATGATGCGGGTGTGTACGATTTTAAGGTCAGTATGGAAGTGCAAATGACCCGTTTCAATGATTTGCTGGTGCCGGCGCTGATTCGCTATTATGGCAACTGGAAAGCGATTTTCAAAAAAAGAGAAAGAGGGGTGTTTACCGCTACCTTGTTTGATTTTGAAAACTAAATCTTATCTTTTAAAAAGGGGGTTCAACAGATACTCCAATCCATTTAACTTGATCTCATACAAGGTTTGCAATTGAATGCCTAGTTTCCCTGAAGGGAATCCTTTTCTATTGAACCACTCCAAATAACTGACTGGTAGCTTGTACAATAAAGTGTCTTTGTATTTGCCAAAGGGCATCCTCTGCTCAGTCAATTGTATGAGTATGTTGGGATCGGGTCCGACAGGTCTATCCATCCTTATTCAGATTCGTTTTTGAATTGACTGTATTTTCTCCATTTTTCAATTAAGGATTGCATGTCGTTGGGTAATGTACTGTCGAAAATGATTTCCTTCTTGGTGATGGGGTGAATGAATCCCAGCTCTTTGGCATGCAATGCCTGTCGTGGACAGATGGTAAAACAGTTGTCAACAAATTGCTTGTATTTGGTGTAAACGGTGCCTTTAACAATTCGATCGCCTCCATAAAAGTCATCATTGAACAGGGGATGACCGATGTATTGCATGTGCACACGAATCTGATGGGTTCTGCCTGTTTCCAATCTGCATTCCACCAAGGTTACATAATTGAACCGTTCGAGCACTTTGTAATGGGTGATGGCCTCTTTTCCATAATCCCCTTCTGGATAGGCGGTGAACAATTTACGAAAGCGCTGGTGTCTGCCTACATGGGCTTCAATGGTGCCGGATTCTTCTTCAAAATTTCCCCAAACCAAGGCCACATACCTTCTGTGGACGGTGTGGTCAAAAAACTGTTTGGCCAACCCGGTCATGGCTGCCTGGGTTTTTGCCAGCACCACCAATCCACTTGTGTTCTTATCGATCCGATGCACCAACCCATATCGGGGCAATTCAGCTTCGTTGAAGCCGGGGCAATTTGTTTTCAGGTGATGGGCCACTGCATTCAATAATGTTTTGTCCGGATTGCCACTGCCAGGATGGGCGACCATGCCTACCGGTTTGTTCACCACAAACAAATCATCGTCTTCATACACAATATCCAACGGAATGTCTTGGGGAATGATCTCGGAGGATTCGGGGTTGTTGTTATCGAAAATGACTACTTTATCTCCTCCTTTGATTTTATAATTGTTTTTGATGGGCTTGTCATTGACCAGCACCATCTCATGTTCGATGGCTTGTTGAATTTTATTCCTGGTGGCACCTTCCATTCTGGCCATGAGAAATTTATCGATGCGAAGGGGTTCTTGCCCATTGTCAATGATAAGGGATAATTTCTCGTACAGCTCTTCTGATTCAGGTAATTCCTCTTCTATTTCGTTGGCCATTTGCGGTGTTTTGCGTGAAGCATCTGTTTCCTTCCTTTCCATTATTTTTGCAAATTAAAGCAAAGCATTGGATAAGCAACAAGTCATCTTTACCGATCTGGGAATTGTAGACTACCAGACTGCCTGGGATTATCAGGAAAACCTGTTGCAGCAGAACGTCGCCATCAAGTCCAACGCCCGAAAAGAGCACCCAGATGCTTCACCATGGACATTGCCCACCCAACATCATTTGTTGTTCTGTGAGCACACGCCTGTCTACACATTGGGCAAAAGTGGAAACATCGCGAATGTCTTGTTGACCGAACATGAAATGCAAGAAAAAGGCATTGATTTTTTTCGAACCAACAGGGGCGGAGACATTACCTTTCATGGTCTTCAGCAACTGGTGGGTTATCCCATTCTTGATTTGGAAAAATTTGATACAGATATTGGCAAATACCTTCGACATATCGAAGAATCCATCATCCTGACCATTGCTGAATACGGCATCAAAGGCGGCCGCAGCAAAGGCGAAACCGGGGTATGGATAGATCCGGACCAGCCTGGTAAAGAAAGAAAAATATGCGCCATTGGCGTACGATGCAGTCGCTGGATCACCATGCATGGCTTTGCTTTGAATGTAAATACCGACTTGCAGTACTTTAACAACATCATTCCTTGCGGGATTCAGAACAAACAAGTCACATCGATTGAAAAAGAAATAGGCGCCAAAGTGGATTTTGATGCACTTAAGGAATCATTCAAAAGAAATTTCGCTTCGGTATTTGGGGTGTCGATGGTTTGATTATTTATTCCCCCTGCTGTATTTTGGAATGAAGAACCGGCTTTTTTCAATCAGCTTTCCGTCCTCATAGATTTCGAAATAAAACCAGCCCGACCGTACAAAATTTTCCTTGTCTATGATCAGGACGTCTTCTTTTACTTTTGAAATTTCAAATAGAAACTCACTCTCTTCTGTATAAAATTTCACCTGGTAGCGCTTAATAAGGGCAGAAGGGATGGCGATGACCAGGGTATTCTGCTTGCTGGTAAAAACCCTTGCACTGGGGTAGGCTGTTTCTACAATGCTTTTGGGTCTAACCGTTAGAATAGAGTCGGTAACCAGGTTCAACTTGGGCACTGACCGATTGATAATCTCCTGTTCGGCAGTGATTCGTTTTAAAGAGTCCACCAGTACTGGGGGTACAATGGGCGGTTGAACGATTGCGGAATCTTTTTTAATTTCTTTAGGCCGTTGAATACTGTCAGCTGCCTTGGGAGGTGTATACTCAGGCTCTTGAATCATTACAAATGGTGGGAGTGGAGACGCCTCTCTGAATGGTTTGCGGGCAGGTCCGATTTCATAACTGCCACCCTCAAACGTAACGAGTATGCGGTAATACATCTTTGCATAGGGCGCGTGATTGTCGGGAAAGCCATTTTCGAGGTTGCTGGGATTGAGAACCGATCCGATGGTCTTGAAGTTTCGAAGACTATCATAAGACCTTTGAATAAAGATATTTGCAATCGGTTTTTTATAATCATTCAACCAACTCACTATAATTTTCCCATTCAAATTATTGACAGTGATATTCGGTAAAGTTTCTTGTGCATAGAGAGAGCTTTGCCCAAGCAAAACAATCAAAATAATATAGAGTAGGCGATTCCTCATGCGTAAAATACTATTTGCAAATATACTAGGATGTAAAAGGATTTAGAACACTAAACTCCCCTCCGGAAGGGAAGCATTTCCTTGCAATCCGCCTGTGTGGAGGGCAACAATCTTGCTGCCTGCAGGGAAGAAATGTTTTTGAATTTGCTCCTGCAGCCCAAACATCATTTTTCCGGTGTATACAAAATCAGTTG
>CAZCCN010000041.1:0-1961 GCA_964497085.1 uncultured Ferruginibacter sp. | reverse complement strand
CATGATCAGCGTACAATTGATTCATGCTTTTTAGCAATGCTGGGGTGTATTTGGCGTATCCTCCAAAATGGTATTCATTGAACAATGTCAGATGGGAGAATCTTGATTGCTGTGTCAGTATCTGTAATCTGGATGCCACATCCGTCATGTTTTTTAATACTGGGATGCCAATGATCTGTTGTGATGGTTGGGCGCCAAGACAAATGCCCGCCAAAGTGGTAGCGGTGCCCACGGCCACACAGATATGAGAAGCCGTTTGAAGTAAGGGGTGCTTCATGATGTCAGCTGCGCCCAAAGCGCCCATGGGCGCATAGCCGCCTTCGGGTATTACTTGACATGAACCAAAGTCATCCCTCAACTTGTCGTAATGCTGCTCGGCTTGCATGTTGACATAGTCAGTTCTTGAAACAAAATGCAGCTCCATTCCATCAGAAAGACATTGTTCGAGTGTGTGGGACAAACGGCTTGGTTTTTCCCCTCTGACAATGCCTACCGATTGCAATCCCTTCTCCCTACAATAAAAAGCCGTGGCCGACAGGTGATTGGAATAGGGGCCACCAAAGGTGACAATTTTGGATAAGCCGGAAGTTTCACATGCATTGATAAAATACTGCAGCTTAAACAATTTGTTGCCGGATACAATGGGATGAATGGTGTCCATTCTGGCTACAAATAAGTTTACAGTATGCTGTGTAAGCCATTCACTTTTCAGTTCTTGGATGGGGAAGTCGGGGGCTAACAGGGACATGTGTTATATTCTGTCGAATTACATACATTTGTATGCTCCAATCAAATATACTTAAATCATGAAGAAACCAACGCTTTTGATTCTGGCTGCAGGCATGGCAAGTCGTTATGGAAGTATGAAACAAACAGAGGGTTTTGGTCCGAATGGAGAAACCATCATGGATTACTCCATTTATGACGCCATCAAGGCTGGTTTTGGCAAAGTGGTGTTTATTATTCGAAAAGATTTTGCAGCTGATTTTAAGGAAAGGTTTGGCAATAAATTGCGTTCTCACATTGCAGTAGAGTACGTGTTTCAAGAATTAGACAGTTTTGTGCAAGATCCACATCTGGTAGAGCAGAGAAAAAAACCTTGGGGAACAGGTCATGCTATATTGTGTGCTAGTACGGCAATTCAAGAACCTTTTGCGGTGATCAATGCGGATGATTATTATGGTCCGGATGCATTCGTCAAAGCGGCAACCTTTTTGAACCAACAATGCGACGATCACAATTATTCTATCATTGGATACCAACTGGATAAAACGCTCAGTGAGCATGGAACGGTCAGTAGGGGCGTTTGTGAAGTGGACGCTGCTCATCACTTGAAAGTCATTACTGAAAGGACCAAGATTTTCAAATCAGCCGGCAAAGTGATCTACGAAGAAGATGGACAACCATTTGAAGTGGACGGTCATTCGAGTGTATCCATGAATTTTTGGTGTTTTCATCCTTCCTTCTTTCAGCAGGCGGCTGATTTGTTCAAAGATTTTTTACTTTCAAAAGGAACTGACCCAAAAGCAGAGTTTTTCATTCCTATTATTGCCGATGCCTTTATACAAAAAGCCAATCATTTCATCCATGTCATCCCAACTACTTCACAATGGTTTGGGGTAACCTACAAAGAAGACGCTCCGGGCGTAAAGCAACAAATTGATGACCTGATCCAGCGACAGGTATATCCCAGTTGTTTGTGGCCGTCCTAAAAAAATAAAGGCAATGATTTCTCATTGCCTTTGGATATAATGGATGGGTTGAGTACGTTAGTTGCCTTTGATCATGAATATGTAATCCTGCACTTTCTTCACCTGAACAACCCTGTCAACACCCCTGAGTGATCCGTTGCGGATGATTTTTATTTTCTCAAATTCCTTGTTTTTCTTGATGTCTTCAATGGCTGCATAGATATTGGCAGATTTTACCGCAAATACCACGCCCTCATTATTGGTTTCTTT
>CAZCCN010000040.1:5671-10884 GCA_964497085.1 uncultured Ferruginibacter sp. | reverse complement strand
CATCATCAGCAGTGAGCAAGGAGCGGAGATCCAGGTAAACGGCAAGACCGTCCTGAACTTCTGCGCCAACAATTACCTGGGATTGTCATCTCACCCACAGGTGCTCGAGGCAGCCAAAAAATACATCGACCACCGGGGATACGGCATGAGTAGTGTGCGCTTTATCTGTGGCACCCAGGATATTCACAAGGAATTGGAACAAGCAATTTCGAATTTTTTAGGCACGGAAGACACCATCTTGTATGCAGCCGCTTTTGATGCCAATGGTGGCGTGTTCGAACCCCTGTTCAATGAAGAAGATGCCATCATCAGCGATGCACTCAATCATGCCTCCATTATTGACGGGGTTCGATTGTGCAAAGCCCAGCGGTTTCGTTACGAACACAACAACATGGCAGACTTGGAACAAAAACTACAAGAAGCAAGCCAATGCAGAAGCCGCATCATTGTAACCGATGGATCCTTCAGCATGGATGGAACCATTGCCCAACTGGATGTGATTTGCGATTTGGCAGACCGATACGATGCCATTGTCATGATTGACGAATGTCACTCTTCCGGATTTTTAGGAAAAACAGGCCGCGGCACACACGAATACAGAAATGTGATGGGACGTGTGGACATCATCACCGGAACCCTGGGCAAAGCTTTGGGCGGCGCCAGTGGTGGTTTTACATCCGGATCAAAAGAAATCATTGAGATGCTTCGCCAGAGAAGCCGTCCCTACTTGTTCAGCAATACACTCGCACCCAGTATCGTAGGCGCTTCGATAGCCGTATTGAACATGCTGAGCGAAACCACCGAATTGAGGGACAAGCTGGAATACAATACCAAATACTTCAGACAAAAAATGACCGAAGCCGGATTTGATATCAAGCCCGGCGATCATCCGATTGTTCCTATTATGCTCTACGATGCGGTACTGGCGCAACAATTTGCTGCGAAATTGTTGGAAGAAGGCATTTATGTCATTGGGTTTTTCTTTCCTGTAGTAGCAAAAGGACAAGCGCGCATCAGGGTTCAACTGAGTGCAGCCCACGAACCTTACCACTTAGACAAAGCCATTGATGCCTTTATCAAAGTGGGCAAAACGCTGAAAGTACTCAAGTAAGCCATCAGCTTTTTTAGTTTGAATGAACAAAAGTACTCGTTGCAAATTACAGAGGCCAAAAAATTGATGCCTACAAATAGGTTATGTAGTAACTTCGTAACAATCTTTTGAACATGTCAGAAACCGCAGCCTCCTTTATAGCCAAAAGCACTATAAAAGCAGCCGATGTAGAACACAGGCGGAAAATCAATTTCAATATTGGTAAATACAATGCTGTTGTTCCGCAAGGAAAGGCGCAGTTTGACAATGTGCACCTTGCCAGGGAGCGTGCCAAAAACATCAAATGGCGTGCCATTGAAACGCTCGACCAACAATTGGAAGAATTCGAATTGAATTTCAGCAAAAGAGGAGGCAAAGTGATTTGGGCTGAAAATAGTCAGCAAGCCATTGATGAGATTCTGCAAATTTGCCGACAAAAAGATTGCAGAACCCTTGTAAAAAGCAAGAGCATGGTCACCGAGGAGATTCACCTGAACCAAGCTTTGCAGGCAAACAACATTGACAGCATTGAAACAGATCTGGGAGAATACATTCAACAGTTGGACGGTGAAGCGCCCTACCATATTGTGACACCCGCTATGCACAAGAGCAAAGAGGATGTGGCCAAACTTTTTGCCGAGAAATTGGGTACCGATCCAAAACTTACACCCGAAGCCCTTACCCTGGTGGCCAGAAATATTTTACGAAAAAAATACGTAGCGGCTGAAGTAGGTGTTACAGGAGCAAATTTTATCATCAGCGACATTGGTGGCATTGCCATTACTGAAAATGAAGGAAATGCACGGCTGAGTTGCGCCTTTCCAAAAACACATATTGTGGTCGTCGGCATTGAGAAAGTCATTCCTTCCCTCACCGATTTGGCTTTGTTCTGGCCCTTGCTGAGTACCTATGGTACCGGCCAAAAAATGACCGTTTACAACACCATCGTTACAGGACCCAGGCAACCCAACGAAACCGATGGACCCGAAGAGATGTATGTGATTTTGCTGGACAATGGCCGCACCAATATTCTGCAAAACCCCAAACAAAGAGAAAGCTTGTATTGCATTCGCTGCGGCGCCTGCCTGAATACTTGTCCGATTTATAAAAACATTGGTGGCCATGCCTATGGTGCCACGTATAGTGGACCCATCGGAAGCGTGATTACCCCTCACTTACAGGGCATGCAGGAATTCAAGCACCTAAGCTATGCTTCTTCTCTTTGTGGCAGCTGCACAGAAGTTTGCGCCGTCAAAATTAATTTACACGAACTCCTTCTAGACAATCGAAAAGAGTCTGTCGACAATGGACTGAGTAGTTTGGCCGAACGAGCTGCCTGGAAACTTTGGCGAGTGGCCAATATGAATAGAGGCCTGATGAATCTAGCCAATAGCAAAATCAAAAATAAATGGGTAAACAAAGTATTTACCCAGTGGACGAGGCACAGAGGATCCTTGCATTTCAGTGAAAAGACTTTCAATCAACAATGGAAAGAACGATACGGCCATTAAAAGATGTTACCATGCTGCTCGTTTACACCCATTCCATCACACCCAGATTGCTTTACACTTGCGACTTTATCCTAAAAGAGCAACTAGGTATTTCTTTTATGGTATCTGACCAAAAAGAAAGCTTGAAAAACCATGCGGGACCTATCCTCAATTACAGCTCAGAAAAAATAACAGTCGACTGCTTGCATGTGATGCCCCATGGCATTTTGTTTGAAAAAGGCATTCAACCACAACAAATAGATTGCTTTGAGACCAACCAATGCACTGCTTTTTTTAAAACAACAGGGGGAGATGTTGCATTTGACCTTTTGGCGGCAAGTTTCTTTTTAATCAGTCGATACGAAGAATACCTTCCGCATCAAAAAGACGCTTTTGGCAGATATGACCACCACAACAGCCTGGCCCATCAAAAAGGATTTTTACAAAAGCCTTTGGTGAACCAATGGATTGAACTGTTTCGAAACCTGCTGCATCAAAAATATCCATCCTTGCCTTTGGAGCGCCCCGCCTTTGCATTCAAACCTACCTACGATATCGATATTGCTTGGTCGTATAAGAACAAAGGAATCATCAGGAACCTGGTCGGGTTTTGCAGAAAACCCTCCATGTACCGCCTGAAAGTAATGTTGGGCTTGGACAAAGACCCATTTGATTCATATGATTTTCTAGATCAGCTGCACCATGCATATTCGCTTCAGCCCGTTTATTTCTTTCTGGTTTCTCATTTGATGGGACGCTACGATAAAAATATTTCACCCTTCAAGCAGTCCATGAAGCGACTGATTCAACACCATGGAAGAAAGTATCGAATAGGCATTCACCCATCCTGGAAAAGCAACAAGGCAATTTATATTTTACAAAAAGAAAAAAGAAGGCTCGACCGATTGGCCAAGCATTCCATCACTGCTTCCCGACAACATTATATCAAATTTTCACTGCCCAACACATACCAACAACTGATACAAACGGGTATTCAAGACGAATACAGCATGGGTTATCCTTCCACCAATGGCTTCAGGGCTTCGGTAGCCAGTTCTTTTTATTGGTATGATCTATCCAAAGAAGAAAAGACAGATTTGCGCATTCACCCATTTTGCTTCATGGATGCCACTTGTTTTTACTACCAGAAAAAATCTGCGGAAGAAGCTTATGGTGAATTGATGTATTATTATGAGGAATGCAACAAAGTGAAAGGCTCTTTCATAACCATCTTTCACAATAATTTTTTGGGAACAGAACCGCAGTTTGAAGGCTGGCAGGATATGTATGCCAGGTTTATATCTCAGGTTCAACCATAGGCCTTTCAACAGCCGATTTTTTGACGCTGACATTTACCAAAAAAACGCCAGAGAGGGTGATGAGCGTGCCCCACAAAACAGAAACAGTCAGTGCTTCATTGTTAAAAATCCAGGAAGCCACCACAATGGCTACAATCGGATTGATGTAGGCATACAATGAAGCAATTGCCGGGGGTAAATGTTTGGTTGTATAAATAAAAGCGACGAAACTAACGATGGATCCAAATACAACGAGGTAAAAAATGGCACCCCAGGCAGTCGGAGATATATGCTCAATAGAGATAAATTGATGACTATACAATCCGACACAAAACAATATGAAAGCACTGATCAGCATTTGCCAGCCTGTGGCGTAATAAGGATTGATGTTAACCCTGTTTCTTGTCAAAAAAACAGTGCCGACACTCCAAGACAACATAGCAAAAATAGACAAGCAAATACCAAACAATACTTTCCCGCTCATTTGTGTGAGCATGCTGTTGTAAAACACTACCAGTACTCCGAAAATACCCAGCAACAGGCCGATAACAGTTAAGAAATTTATTTTTTTTGATTTAAAAAAAACAGATTCAATGAGTACCACGCTCAAAGGATACAATGAGCCGATGAGTGCAGCCAGTCCGGTGGTGATGTATTGAATACCCCAAGTGCTCATCCAATTGGCAAACACAAACATCACAACCGACATCACCAACAACCACCTCCATTGCATGAGCGTAGGAAATGAATGTTTTCGATAGAAAAGAAAATAACCTACGAAACAAGTACCCGCCAGACATTGACGAATGGCTGCCAACTGGATGGAAGGAATATATTGAACAGCCAATTTGCTAGCCACCCAAGTAGTGCCCCAAAAAAAACTTGTGACCACCAGGGCCACATAGGCCCAACCCTTTTCTTTGGAAACAGACATGGTGATATGATTAATGTTTGAAATGCCTTTTTCCGGTAAGCACCATGGCCAATTGATTGGCCACACAATAAGCAATGGAATCGGCATCTCGGATGGACCCGCCCGGCTGAATAAAAGATGTTATACCCGCTACGTGGGCAATTGTGACGCAATCGTCAAAAGGGAAAAAGGCATCACTGGCCAATGCTGCACCTTGCAAGGAAAAATTAAATTGGCGGGCTTTTTCAATGGCGTGACGGAGCGCATCTATGCGACTGGTTTGACCACAACCCTTTCCAATCAGTTGTTTGTTTTTCACTAAGGCAATGGCATTGCTTTTTAAATGCTTGCAAACCAAGTTGGCAAAAAGCAAATCTTCTTTTTCGGCAGGTGAACAAGTTCTACCACCCACTTCTTTCCAT
>CAZCCN010000040.1:0-5661 GCA_964497085.1 uncultured Ferruginibacter sp. | reverse complement strand
TCCATTGCTCCACATTGCCTTCGTCTTGTTGCTGTGCCAACAAACCATTCAACAATGACTTGGATTGTTGCTGGGGCAAAGTGCTGGATTGTAATTCCAATAAAATTCGGTTCTTTTTGGTTTGCAAAACAGCAAGGGCAGCTGGTTCAAAGTCAGATGCAATCAATACTTCAAAAAACAGGTCGTTGATGGCTGTTGCCGTTCCCAAATCGATGGATTGGTTGCAGACCAACACGCCACCAAAAGCACTCTCCGGATCACCAGCCAGTGCTTTTTCCCAGCTGGCAAGCACGGAATCTGATTGCGCAATGCCACATACATTGGTGTGTTTGATGATGGCAAAAGTAGTCGCAGTAAACTCACGAATTAGGTGAATGGCCGCATCTACATCTACCAAATTATTATAGGACAGCTCTTTCCCATGCAGCTGACGGAATACTTTTGAAAGGTCTCCATGAAAGGAGGCTTGCTGGTGGGGATTTTCACCATACCTGAGCGATTGTTGGGGCTGGTGAAATGGTGTTTGAAAATCGGTTTGATGAAAATAATTGGAAATGGCCGTATCATATGCCGTGCATACATCAAATGCCTTGATGGCAAACATCCGCCTTTGCTCGAGTGTGGTTTGGCAAGATTGTTCCACCAACAGATTGTGTAAAATTGGATAATCCTGTTTGGCTGCTACCACCACCACATCCTGGTGATTCTTGGCCGCTGCCCGAATCATAGACGGACCACCAATATCAATTTTTTCGATGATCGGACTTTCATCGGTCAGTACCTGTCCTTCAAAGCTTTTAACCGTTTCTTCGAACGGATACAGATCCACAATCACCAGGTCGATGGCAGGAATCTGATACCTAGTCATTTCTTCGATATGCTGGGCATCGTTTCGTTTGCCGAGGATTCCTCCGAAAACAACCGGATGCAGGGTCTTCACCCTACCGCCAAGAATCGCCGGATAGCTGGTCAGGGATTCGACAGGAATACAAGGAACATTGAGTTTTTCAATAAAAGCCTGGGTGCCGCCCGTGCTGTACAGTTGAACGCCCTGCTGATGAAGGGCAAGCACAATGGCATCAAGGCCCTCTTTGTAAAAAACAGAAATCAGGGCTGATTGAATTTTTTTCATATTGACGTCTGGTTGGAAATGGCGTGCGTATGGGCTATGACACCGAATACACAAAAGCACCTTTTTCGGGTACTGAATAGCAGGGCAAAAATACCGCTTCACATTCTTTTTTCCATTTGTCAATTTTCCACAAACTATTAGACCCATCAAACACAATGATGGCAGGATGCAATGTCTGTTGAATGGACCGAATGGAAATGGGCGCATTGTTTGAAAGCACCACAAAATCAATACAGGTTGTGGGTGGCAGTTCAGGCAGTTGCATGTGTCGATCCAAAACCATCCAGTGAGCTGAGGCAAATGCAAAATAGTTACCTGTCTGCCGGAATGCCGGTATGGGATTTATAGACTCCCAGGCATGGAAAAAGATTCGGGTATTTTTTACGGCCTGCCCCGCAGTCAACTGCTGTGGGCCGATCAGCATGCATTGCTGTTGATACAATACATCTATTGCAGACTGTTTGGGCATATGATATACGATGATTTTCTTTTGCTGATTGACAGCCAGTTCATTCGCAACATGTATACTTAGAAAAATGAAAAAAGAGCCCAAGCTGTATAGGGCTGCCCGGTTGTGTTGGTGACTCCACCAATACCAAAGGCCGCATACGCAACCATACAAGGCAATGGTGGTGTAGACATTGGCATAGATCGGTTGAGAAACTGAACCCGGAATGGCATCGATGACCTGCACAATTTGATTCATCCAATCTATCAGTACCGAACAGATATTCCCTACCCATAAAGCGATTGCCCCAAATGGCGACACGCAAATCAACAAGAGCAGACCAAACAACAACAAGGTAGAGAGCGGCACAACAATCAAATTGCTCAAAAAAAACAAATTGGGGAACTGGTGAAAGTAATAAATACAGATGGGAAATGTAAACACCTGGGCAGCCAAGGTAGTGGACAACAGGGCCCATGTTTTCTGAAGAATAACGTATTTGGAATACCAAGCCGTTTGAAAGAAACGCTGGGTACCTACAATGCCCATAATGGCCAGGTAGCTCAGCTGAAAACCGACATCCCACAAAAAGAAAGGATTGTACGCCAATAGCAAGCCCGCTGAAACAGCTAAGGATTGTTCTATGGAAGCTCTTTTTTGCAGGACTTTCCCGAATATGATACACGTAAACATGACCGCACTTCTTAGCACAGAGGCACTAGCGCCGGTCATGAGGGTGAACAACCAGAGTAAAACCAATACGGATAACCATTTGATTAAAGGAAGGCGACGGACAAAAGAGATGTTATCGAATAAAAACAAAAGAAGCATATAGATGACCCCAAGGTGCAAGCCAGAAATGGCAATGATGTGAACAAGCCCTGTATTGCTGTAGGATTGCATCAATGTTCCTTCTAGGTGTTCTTTGTACCCAATCAACAGCGCTTCGGCGATGCCTTTGATGGCGGGATCTGAACGGATGAATCGGTTGAGCTGATTGAGCACTCCGGCCCTCAATTGAAAAACAATGGTAACGATCCAATTGCCTTGGTGTCGGGCAATCAATCGATATTGGAAAGAATCCACTCGAATGCTGTGAAATATTTGTTGCCGAGACATGTACACCCGGTAGTTGAACCCGCCGGGATTGGTGGCTTGAGAAATCAATTGCCACTTGCCCCTTAGCATAAGAATGTCTCCATACTGCAAGGCGATCGGCTGACCATCCATGGGCAGAAATACACTCATGTTGCCCGTGACAGGAATCCTTTTGCCATCATGAATCAATGATTGAACGGATCCAACGACTTGCCTGTATTTCCCCTTCAGGATGGGCGGTGTTTGAAGTTGAACCACAAAACAATCTTCTGACTGGACCTTGTGCCCATACCAATCGCTTTGATGTCGAACATCCTTGTTCCAAGTGACAAGCATGGCAACAGAAACTATCATGGCAAAGACCAAACAGCCGTGGATGGAACGGTATCGATACCTTTTGTGAAGTGGAAGCAAATAAAAACACGAATAACCAACAAGCATGCACAAGCCAATGGTTGCAATGGCGGTTGGTTCAAACTGAAAATGGTCTTGTAACCATATGCCGATGATTGAGAAGAGCACCACTCGGACAAAAGTCGCTTTTTTCCAAAGGGGAATTTGGTACGGAAGCATCCGCTAATCTAGCGCAACAGAAAAGAAAAAAAGGTGAAGTTTATTTACTCAAGTGCATGCTTCTCTCTTTGTACAATTGCCTGAAGTAAGGGTCGCGCAGGTCTTTGATGAACCGGATGGCTTCTCCGGTACTTTTCATTTCAGGACCCAATTCTTTGTTTACCCCTGGGAATTTATTAAAAGAAAACACCGGTTCTTTGATGGCAAAGCCAGTAAGCTTTTTATTGTACGTAAAGTCTTTCAAGCTGGCAACGCCCAACATGACTTTGGTGGCAATGTTCAAGTAAGGAATCTGATAAGCTTTGGCAATAAAAGGCGTTGTGCGGGAAGCCCTTGGATTGGCTTCAATCACAAATACATTTCCATCTTTTATGGCAAACTGAATATTGATCAGGCCACGAATGTCCAGTGCACGGGCAATTTTTTCAGCATACTCTTCCATGGTCTGCACAATCAACGGACTCAGGTTGAACTGGGGTAACACGGCATTGCTGTCGCCACTATGAATACCGGCAGGCTCAATGTGTTCCATAACGCCCATGACATGGAAATGGGTGCCATCAAAGATGGCATCGATTTCAGCTTCCTGACAACGATCGAGAAAATGATCAATCAATATTTTGTTGCCCGGCAAATGCTTCAACAAACTCAAGACTCCTTTTTCCAACTCTTCGTCGTTGAGTACGATGCGCATTCTTTGACCACCCAAGACATAACTGGGTCTGACCAATACAGGATAACCAACGTTTTGGGCCACTTCAATGGCATCATCAGTATTGTAGGCTGTTCCGTATTTAGGATAAGGAATTCCGAGTTCTTTGAGCATGTCGCTGAAGCGTCCGCGGTCTTCGGCAATATCCATGTTGTCAAAAGAAGTTCCAATGATCTTAATTCCCCTTTCATGCAGGCGCTTAGCCAATTTCAAGGCCGTTTGTCCACCCAATTGCACGATGACGCCCTCGGGTTTTTCATGCTCAATAATTTCCCATAAATGCTCCCAGAAAACGGGCTCGAAATATAATTTATCGGCTATGTCAAAATCGGTGGAAACGGTTTCGGGATTGCAGTTGACCATGATGGCTTCGAAGCCGCTCTCTTTGATTGCCAATAAGCCATGCACGCAGCAATAGTCAAATTCAATGCCCTGACCAATTCGGTTGGGACCACTTCCGAGCACGATGATTTTCTTTTTATCCGATACGATGGACTCGTTGGACAACAATTGACCGGCAGCAGGCTTGGGTTCAAAAGTAGAATAAAAATATGGCGTCTTTGCCATAAACTCCGCGCTGCAAGTATCCACCATTTTATAGGTTCTGGTCAGTCCCATTTTTTTACGGCGCTCATACAAAGATTCGCTATCGGACTCTCTCATGATTCGAACAATCTGCTCGTCACTGAAACCTAGCCCTTTCGCTTCTGTTAATAATTCGTCGGGCAACGATTTAAGATCGTATTGAGCGATTTGCTTTTCGCAATCGCAAATTTTCTGAATCTGATAAATAAACCAACGATCGATGCCGGTATTCTCACAAATTCTTTTCACACTGGCACCTGCCATCAACGCATCTTTGATTCTGAAAATCCGATCCCACTTTGGTATTTTGATGTACTCCAGCAATTCATCTGCATGCATCAAGCTTTTGCCATAGTATCCCAAACCCACTGCTTCGTTTTCCAAACTTTGGCAAGCTTTCTGAACCGCTTCAGCAAAGCTTCTGCCAATTCCCATGACTTCTCCCACACTTTTCATCTGAAAGCCGAGTGTATCATTGGCTCCCTTGAATTTATCAAAATTCCAGCGAGGAATTTTTACGATCACATAATCAAGGGCTGGTTCAAAATAGGCAGAAGTAGATTGTGTGATTTGATTTTTTAATTCATCCAAATTGTATCCCAGCGCCAATTTGGCTGCAATTTTAGCAATGGGATAACCGGTAGCCTTACTCGCCAAAGCAGAGGAGCGACTTACCCGTGGATTGATCTCCACCACAATGATTTCTTCGGTTTGCGGATTCAAAGCGAACTGCACATTGCAACCACCTGCAAAATTCCCTAGGTCGCGCATCATACGAATGGCGGTGTTGCGCATCAACTGATAGGCCGTGTCACTCAAAGTCATAGCGGGCGCTACAGTGATGCTGTCGCCGGTGTGCACGCCCATTGGGTCAAAATTTTCTACCGTACAAATAATGGCCACATTGTCTGCATTGTCTCTCAACAATTCCAATTCAAATTCCTTCCAACCCAATACCGCCTTTTCGACCAATACCTCATGGATCGGCGAAGCGGTCAATCCATTGTTCAACGCCTCGTCCAAATCTTCTTTTTTGAATACAATGCCACCGCCTGTTCCGCCGAGGGTAAAGGAAGGCCGAATCACCAATGGAAACCCAATAGACTGGGCAAA
>CAZCCN010000039.1:4544-11137 GCA_964497085.1 uncultured Ferruginibacter sp. | reverse complement strand
CAACCATATAACTGGTAAATAGCCAGGGCTTAACATTTCTGTCAATCACGGCTACATTGATGTTGGATACAATGGTGAAAAATACAACAATACAAACAGTTGCTACAATGGGTCCAATAGAGTTTTCAGCAAACACCGAAAGCAATATACCAAGCGCAGCAATAACCGTTAATGCGATCGTCGCATATCCAAAGGCTGCAAAATACCTCCACAAAATATCATCTTTTGTTATTTGTAAAATCAGTGATTCCTCGCCTTTGACCCGAAAGATTAGCATGTCTTCGGCTCCAAACACAATCAGGCTCAAAAACAGGGCCATGATAGCCATCCAGACTAGCAGTAAAATGGTAAACAGGAAAGAAGCTAAAAATTTAATGGCAATCAGCTGTGTTCTGCTATAGGGTTTAGTGATGAGCAGACGAAGTGTCCCCATATTGGCTTCTCCTGAAATAGCATCTGCCGCAATCAAGGCCACCAGTATCGGAATTTGAACCAATAATGTATTCAGGATAATGTAGCACATGAAATAGCCATTGATTGCTTTTTTAGTATCAATTTCGAAATTATCTTGTACGTTTTGCAACATCAGATTCATGTAACTCTGTCCATCTGATTTGAATGCAAATTGAAATATCAACACAATGGCTGTAATGGCCGCGAATGCTATGTAGGTTCTGGGTCTTTTGGATATTTTATATAGTTCAATTTGCAAGAGATTCAACATGCTATTGAGTTTTGGTAAGATTTAAAAAGTAATCCTCTAAAGAATGCCTCGGCTGCACCAAATAGATGTCTATTTTGTGGTCAGATAAATATCGAACCAGATTGGGAAGGTCAGTTTTGTCTGTTTCAACCTGGATATGGCTTTCATGTAGTATTATTTTTTCTGACCATTTTGAATATTCGAGTATTTTATATGCTGTTTCATTGTCTGTCGTTTCTAATTTAACCATCGTTTTAGAAGGGTCTAATAAATCATTGACCAGTCCTTCTACGATTTTTTCTCCTTTATGAATAATCAACATTCTGTTTGCAATGATTTCTATTTCACTCAGTAAATGAGAAGAGACCAAAATTGTTTTTCCTCTTTCCCGACTCAGTTGCACGATTAAGTTTCTTACTTCTGCAATTCCCTGTGGATCGAGTCCATTGGTGGGTTCATCCAAAATGATCAATTCAGGATCGTGCACTAGTGAAACGGCAATTCCCAATCGCTGTTTCATGCCTTGGCTAAAGGTTTTGACTTTACTGGTGCTTCTGTCTGCCAAACCCACCAAATCCAGCTGTTCCATCAAAGTTTTATTAGACAATTTCAAGCCGCTCATTTTGGCAAACAGATTCAAATTGTCAATCGCACTTAAGTATTTGTACAAGTCTGGTTTTTCTATGATAGCGCCCACCTTTTGCAGAATATCACGTCTGTGCTCAGCCAAGCTGTCCCCAAATAACCTAATGGATCCCGAACTTGGTTGAATCAGCGTAAGGAGCATTCGGATCGTAGTGGACTTCCCAGCCCCATTTTGCCCTAAAAAACCAAAAATGTCACCTTTTTGAACGGTAAAACTCAGGTTGCTTACTGCCGCAAATGTGTTATAGTTTTTGCAAAGACTGCTAATGTCAATCACCGATTTCATGTACTCATCTAAACACCGGAAGGCCTCAAAAGTTTACCATTTTGGCTGTAATTATCCTTGTCAAATGTTGAAATGTAGCGTCAAGTTCAAAGACGCTTTGCTTTTGACCCCTAAATGACACAAACGGCTTCTTAGGTGGAACATTTTCCCCTCGAATTTGTTATTATACCATCAATAAACTCCCTCTGAATGAATGAAAAGCTTATTACTTCGGATGACTTGGCTAAAATGGACACCCAGCCAAGGGCCGCTTTTATGAATTCGCTTACGGGCTTTAAAAGCGCCTCTTTGATCGGCACCATTGATCAACAACGACAAACAAATCTGGCTATTTTCAGCTCTGTTGTCCATTTGGGGTCTAATCCGGCCTTGGTGGGGTTTATTAGTAGGCCTCATACCACTGAAAGGCATACCCTTGAGAATATCCAAGATACCGGCTGTTTTACGGTCAATCATGTGAATGAGCATATTTATCGTCAGGCGCATCAAACCGCAGCCAGATACCCTAAGTGTATTTCTGAATTTGAAGCCACCGGACTCACCCCAAGATTCAGTCAGACAATGAAAGCGCCCTATGTACAGGAATCCCATATAAAGTACGGGGTGGAATATGTGGAGAAGCATGCACTCAACATAAACGGAACCATTTTGGTTATTGGAAGGGTGGTGGAAGTGTTGATTCCGGAATCCAGTGTCATGGCGGATGGCACAATTGACATAGAAATGTTTGGCACCATTGCCATTTCCGGATTGGATGGGTATCACTCAACGACTCGATTGTCGAGACTTTCTTATGCCAAAACCAACACATTGCCAACCGAATTAAACTGATAGTGGTGAAAACAATTAAAAAGGAAAACAGGCCCTCCAAAATCTGTGCTGCTTGCAACAGGCCCTTTAGTTGGAGAAAAAAATGGGCTAAAAATTGGGATAGCGTCAAATATTGTAGTGACAGGTGCAGAAACAAAAGATAAAATGGCAAATCAAAAAGACAAAACATTAAGACTGATACTGGGAGATCAACTAAATCTGCAGCATAGTTGGTTTCAAAAAGTAGATAAGGATATTACTTATGTGTTGATGGAGGTTAAAAGCGAGACAAGTTATACACTTCACCACATTCAAAAAGTGATTGGTTTTTTTGCTGCGATGAGGCATTTTGCCAATTCGTTGAAAAGGCTCCAACATCATGTTATCTATATTCACCTCAATGATTCTCATAATCTTCACTCTTTTCAGGATAATTGTACCTCCTTAATAAACAATCTTGGGTTTACCAGATTTGAATACCAGGAGCCTGATGAATATAGAGTGGATATTTGTTTGAAAAATTTCGTAGAAAATTTATCAATTCCTTACAAGGCATACAGCACTGAACATTTTTATACTTCAAGGAGCGAGTTGAGTGAGCTTTTTTCAGGTAAAAAGAATTTTCTGATGGAAACCTTTTATCGCTATATGCGAAAAAAGCATAAAGTGCTGGTTGATAAGGACCAAAAGCCCCTCAATGGAAAATGGAACTTCGATGCTGACAACAGAAAAAAGTTGCCTGCGTCACACCCTGTGATTAGCCCGAAGCTATTTGCCAATGATCTTTCTGTTTTGCATGATGAAATCAATCAATCTGCAGTCAGCACGATAGGGTCGGTTGACAGTAAAAATTTTTTGTGGCCAATCAGCAGAGATCAGTCATTGGCGCTGCTTGAATTTTTTATTCAACATTGTTTAAAATCTTTCGGCACCTATCAAGATGCAATGGATAAAAATGAGTGGTCTATTTACCATTCCAGACTTTCCTTTTCTTTAAATACAAAAATGCTTTCTCCCAAAGAAGTAGTTGATCAGGTGGTTGGTGCCTATTTGGAAAATCCTTCTCAATTTGAATACCACCAGATAGAGGGTTTTGTAAGACAAATCCTAGGATGGCGGGAATATATGCGAGGAATCTATTGGGCCAAAATGCCCGAATACGCCAAGCTTAATTTCTTTGGTCACAATCAACAATTGCCTGATTGGTTTTGGACAGGTAATACCAACATGAATTGCTTAAAATGTTCCATTGATCAATCGTTGCATTTCGCCTATGCTCATCACATACAAAGATTGATGATTACGGGCAATTTTGCATTGTTGGCCGGAATAGATCCCGATGCAATAGATGCCTGGTATCTGGGTATCTACATTGATGCAATAGAGTGGGTGGAAATTACCAATACAAGAGGAATGAGCCAGTTTGCCGATGGCGGCATAGTAGGGACCAAGCCTTATGTCAGTTCCGCTTCGTATATCCATAAAATGAGTAATTATTGTGCAGGTTGTCATTATGACAACAAGTTGAAGATTGGCGAAAATGCCTGTCCGTTTAACAGTTTATATTGGAATTTTTATGCCAAATATGAAAGCAAGCTCTGCAAGAATCCCCGTATTGGAATGATGTATCGTGTGTGGGAAAAGATGTCACCGGATGTAAAAGTAAACATCATCAAACAGGCGGAGTATTACCTTGAAAAAATTAATCGTTTGTAAATGAGAAAGGCAATAGTATGGTTTACAAATGATTTGCGAC
Organism: uncultured Ferruginibacter sp.; assembly: GCA_964497085.1. Lineage (GTDB taxonomy): Bacteria > Bacteroidota > Bacteroidia > Chitinophagales > Chitinophagaceae > Ferruginibacter. The sequence goes on along the minus strand of CAZCCN010000039.1, from coordinate 6,937 downwards.
TGCTTGACAATGAGGTATTGAATAGGGCAGTATCTGAAAATGACCAGATTATCCCCGTCTATTGTATAGATCCGAATCTTTTTAAAAAAAATGAATTTGGATTAAAGAGAATTGATTTTTTCAGAGTCAAATTTTTATTTCAATCGTTGATTGATTTAGATAAGAACCTACGTTTAATGGGGTCAGGGCTCATGGTATTGATTGGAAATCCTGAAGATGAAATACCTGCCATGGCACTTGAATTTGGTGTTCAACAACTATATACTAGCAAACCAATAGGATTTGATGAGTTGGCAAGTCATAAAAGATTAAAAAATGAGCTGCTTACATTAAATTGTCGTCTTCATGTATTGGCTACTCAAACACTCTGCCATCCGGACGACTTGCCTTTTGCAATAGATGGAATTCCTGAAGTATTTACGGTTTTTAGAAAGAAGGTGGAAGCTTCTTTTCGTATCAGAAACATTTTCCTGAAACCTACAAGCATTTCCTCCCCTCCAATGGGGGAAATGAAACTACCAAGTTTCGAAGATCTGCAACTAGAGATACGTCCTCAGGATCTTCGTGCAGTCTGTCAATGTAATGGTGGCGAAACAATGGCTATGGACAGGCTGAATACTTATTTTTTCGAAACAAAATCTATACATACCTATAAACAGACAAGGAACGGCCTGATCGGCTCCAATTGCTCATCTAAGTTTTCGCCCTGGTTGTCACTAGGATGCTTGTCTCCTAGAGTCATTTATCATGAGTTAAAGCGATATGAAGCAATCAATGGGGCAAATGAGTCGACTTATTGGCTGGTTTTTGAGTTATTGTGGAGAGATTTCTTCTACTTTATGATGGAGAAACATCCTGCCAGATATTTTGGTTCTAAGTTGATTAAAAAGGATTCTGATTCACCTTATACTCATGAAAACAATCTGTTTGACCGATGGAAAGATGGTCAAACAGACAATGATTTTATTAATGCCAATATGCTCGAACTGAAACATACAGGATTTATGAGCAATAGAGGGAGGCAGGTAGTAGCCAGTTATTTTTGTCATAATATGAGAGGTGATTGGCGGCTAGGGGCAGCTTATTTTGAAGAGCAGCTAATTGATTATGACGTATCGAGCAATTGGGGAAATTGGGCCTATATAGCTGGTGCGGGCAACAATCCAAGAGGCGTCAGTATTTTTAATGTTGAAAAACAAGCCAACGAATACGATCAAAATCACACATACAGAAAATTATGGTTGAACAAGATTTAATTTGCGCCTATAGTGGCCTACCCTCTATGAACAGCTTTGTCGACAACGATTCGTCCAAGCCTTGTAAAGGGCTGTCAGCTGCGTTTACAGATGAAGACAAAGATCGCATCATTCAAATGGCATGGGAAGACCGAACCCCTTTTGAGGCAATTGAATTCCAGTTTGGATTGAAGGAAAAGGATGTAATTGAATTTATGAGAAAAAATTCCATTCCTTCTAGTTTTCGAATGTGGCGTAAACGGATGAAGGCCCGCAAAACAAAGCATGGTTTTCTCCGTCATCAATCTGTGAGTCGCTTTAAATGTTCGAGGCAACGAAATTCTGGAAACAAGATTGCCAAAAGAAATGGATGATTTAAAAATCTATACAACATGAATTCTTCAAAAGATAGTCCTGCACCCAATCTTTTTTCAACAAGGGAGCCTATTCATTTCGACATTCCTGATGCGGACATTACTTTGTATAACAATTTTTTTACGGATCAAGAATCCAAGTGGTTATTTGATAGACTTGTTGAGCAGATTGATTGGCAGCAATACCAGATCAGCTTGTTTGGTCGTCTCCTCAATCAGCCTCGTTTGACTGCCTATTATGGGGATCAACATAAAAACTACTCTTATTCAGGGCTAACCCTGCGTCCTTTGCCTTGGACAAACGAGTTGCTGTTCATCAAGAATCGAATTGAATCAAAAGGGAACATTCGATTTTCCAGTGTTTTGTTGAACTATTATAGAAATGGAAATGATAGCATGGGGTGGCATTCAGACGATGAGAAGGAACTTGGTCAAAATCCTGCTATTGGTTCAGTCAGTTTTGGAGCCTCCAGGCGATTTCAACTGAGGCATAACAAGCGAAAAGACATCGCCAAAGTCAATATTGATTTACACAACGGATCTTATTTATTGATGAAAGGATCCACACAGCATTTTTGGCAACATCAAATTCCTAAATCGTTTCGCCTATTACAACCTAGGATCAATTTGACTTTCAGGTGGATTGAATAGATTCTCTTTTTTGATAAAATTTACTCATAGCCATTACATGCGGAAAGCTGATGCAGGAGATAAATACAAAGAAAATACTCAGCCAATGCTCTTTAAATTGAATCAAGTAATGATGCTTAACAGAATACGCGAG
>CAZCCN010000039.1:1612-4519 GCA_964497085.1 uncultured Ferruginibacter sp. | reverse complement strand
CAACCGGTTGTTGAGGTTCATGCCTTTTTTCAAATGAGCCCATCCATTTAGGCTATGCTGGCCAATAAAATATAAACCAAAGGAAGTGATCAGTGGAAGTCCTGTACTGACGCCTAGCATCAACGCACTAAACAACATGAGTGGTCTTTTCGTGACCGAGCCCCATGTTATTCCAATGATACTCAGCAGTATACTGGTCAGTTTCCCCGCTTGATCATTGATGGGGATGCTGCCAATAGAAAGATTGGCTAAAATTGAATTGGTTTCATTGAGGTGTCCAGAAAGAATGATGCTCAAAAGCAACATGCCCCAGGTGATATTGTGTACGGGCTTGTTTTGTTTGGGCTGCCATTCTTGCATATCTGTTTGTCCAAAGTGCCAAGCTGAATAGAATACAAAGAATAGTAGTGCAAATACCGGGAAGTATATCCACAACATCAAATTAACACCAGCCAATAAAAGATATTGAAGGATGAAGCCTGGGCTGAATCGCTCCTTGAAATGACCGCTATCCAATAGATGATCCACTGCGCCATGAGGAATGCCCAAAGTAAACAGGCCCAAAGTAAAGAGGATGATTTGTATCCAATTGAATGCATTGGGTGCAATCGACTGAGCCATTAGCAATACAAGAGTTAATAGCAACAAGGCCTGTTTTGAAGCAAATCGCTTGGCTCTTGCAATGATTACCCAATATACAGCCATTAAAAATGGCCTAAAAGGTAAGCTTAGAAAGATTCGTACGTCTTGGTAAAGGCTTGTTTTTTCATCAAGAAACCGCAGGACATCGGTTGTTTTGTTTTTTTTGAACAAGGCTTCAAAAATTGCTTTGCCTTGTGTAGGTCTTTTTCGTATGATCAGTAGCAACAATCGATCATAAAACTGAAATCGTGCTGATGGGGTAATTTTGGTGGGTGCCAAATGACCGAGCAAGTTGTTGGCAATTCGTTCGGCATGATGATACATGTTTTTAAATGCATAACCGGTGCTCGGTTTGATGGCACCTGCTCTTCCACCTATGGGGATGACCCCGGGAAGTTGATTGAGCGCAATTCTGGCCGTACTCATGGGTATGCATCCTGTCTCTGTATGGAGTATTTTGTATTGCCCAAATCGATGGGCAATGTATTGTTGTAAAATGGGTGCTGCTTCTATTGGCTGGATCGGATTCAAGCCAAATCTGGTCAGTTCCACCAGCGCCTGATGAGGCCCCAATGGTAGGATGTACATGAATTGAGTATATCCTTGTTGCTCAATAGTAAAGTCCATCAAATCCACGCAGTTGTTGTTCAATAGAGGCGAATCGGCCTCTATTACATATCCCAAAAAGGATTGAATTAAATGGGCATCTTCATTTTTAAGTGGCGCATACTGAGGAGGGCGACTGTCGAAGACAATATTGCTTTGCCAAATGCCTGCATCTGAAGTCACTTTTACTCCGTTTATATTGGAGTCTAGTTCGATTACCCGGCCTTGTAACCGTTGCAGTTGGTAGGTGTCTACAATTCGTTCTAATTCCTTGTAGACATCCAGGCCGGAGATGTGAAAATATTCTTGGGGTAATAACGATTCCTTCGGTCGTTGATTGATACTGGCCTCGCTCCAACGATGACTGATTAGATGTTGGCAATCCTGGGCAGGAGATTCATTTGGGTCAGACCAAAAGCAGTACGTTTTATCATTTTGGGTTTTGGCATCCGGGTCCAGAATCAATACCCGTTTATTATCTAAAAGGCCATGCTTCTCTAAACTCATCAGCATGAGTGTTGCTGAGGCGCCCGCGCCTGCAAACAGGTAATCCACTGTAGGAAGATTGGTTTGCATCTCTTTTGTTTGGAAAAGTTTCAAAATGAAATTGGGGTCCTTCACGTATTCGAAGAACCCCAATTATTATAATTACAAAGCAAGAAATTAGTTTTCGTTTCTGCTCAGTGAATAAATCACCAAACCAAATCCAATTTTATTAACTGCATCTGCAATGTTGTAAACAATATCCATTGCGTGTGAAGCAGCAGCTGGATCAGCAACCAATTGAACGCCGAACAAACCACCTGGAGTACCTAGGATATATCCCAAAGGATAGATAGCCCATCCAACCAATACGAACCAAGCCAAAATGCGGGTAGCTTTTGCTACTTGCGGACCTGCAGTTTGAGCAAGTTTAGCAACTTCACCAAACCAGATCAGGTATGCAATATAAAAATAAGCGGCACCTGAAATGACACCCCACAATACGCTGTTGTCATGGTAGATGGTTTCACCGAAATAACCAGTAACCAGCATCACTAATGAAGCGAAAATCAATTTCCAAAGCAAGCTGATTTTTGCACCTGCTTTTTTTGTGATCAGGTAGAATTCTACACACATCAAAGGCACAGTCAAGATCCAGTCAACATATCTGAAGAAAGTGGGAGATTGCCCTGTTTCCAGACTGTAACCCCTCATGTAGTAGTAGTGTACTGCTGCAATGAAGGTGATTAACCCAGATACCAAAACCGATGTTCTCCATTTTTGTGAAGTGTTGCTCAACTCAAAAAAGAAGAATACAGACGCGGCCATCATGGCCATTGTTCCGATAAAAAACGTGAACGCCACGTAATTATCGCTTGCAATTGTTAAGTGTTCCATTTGTTGATTTTTTTAGTTTTTCCTACTCTTATGGATTTTCGGTTACTCCCCGTTTGAAAGGTTTCTGGACTCCTTGTTGATTCTAACAATTTTGTTTAATAAATGTTCAATGACTGTAAACAAAATGTTATAATGAATACTAAGTATTTAATATTAAATTATATACATATATTATATAATAATTATGTTTATATCTTTTTTCCCCCTATTGCTATACCGAAAGGAGCTGATATTGAATTGATTCGGATAGGAAATGGGTCTGTTTGATCGTGTGGCCTT
>CAZCCN010000039.1:0-1602 GCA_964497085.1 uncultured Ferruginibacter sp. | reverse complement strand
CTCCTTTTCGGTAAATGTCTTCATAGAAATGGAACTGAAGGGCTGAATCAAACCAGGCAGTTCGATACAGAACCACGATGGTCGCATTTTTTTCGACTGTAAACTTGATAGGTTGTTGGTTCTGCAGGCATCCTTGTTGCAGAATCTTTTTAATGCTGTCTCGGGTTATCGGCATTAGGTAAAAGGCGAGGGCTTTTATATTTTCTACCCGAATGCAACCATGGCTGAAATATCTTTTATTGAAATGGAATAAGTTTTTGCCTGGTGTATCGTGTAAATAAACATGGTAAGGGCTTTTGAAACCCAATTTGACCAAGCCCAAAGCATTGGTGCATCCTGTTTTTTGCCTGAAAGTATAGGGAAAGTTTGCTTTGTGCAAGAGAGCCCATCCTATGTTTTTTGGTGCAAGGATGTTATTTTTTGCATCCAACACTTCCAGATGGTTATCGGTTACATATTTTGGATTTCGTTTTGCGGCCGGTAGAATCTCTTTGACAGCGATGGTGTGGGGTACATACCAAAAGGGATACAAGGTCACTTCGTTCACTTTGCTAATCAGTGCAGGGGTAGGTGTACTTCTTTTTCCCACTATAATTTTGGAAGACAATACGATACTGTCTCCTTGCATCAACAGCAAGTTAGCTGATGGAATATTAACTACAATTATTACAGTCTCTTTACCCTTTGCATGTATCCATCGCAGCGTGTTCAATGTTTTGGACAGCGATTGCGAACGAACATGCATCGAAAGATTTAATTCCTTCAATAAGGTGGTTCTGATTTTTCCATCCGCCAACAAATCAAACATTCTTTGTGCCGATTGAACATTCTTTTTGATGTCCGGGGAATTCCATCCAAATTGTTTTAATCTTTTCACCAGGGGACTGTTTTCTTTCCCGACAAGGTTGGACCGAATGGATGTTTCTTTGAAACCCTTTCCTGAGATGGTATCGAGGTATTGTTGCAGTAAGTGTTTAGCGGAGTGATAGAGGCTGTCTGCTGGCTCCAGTTGTGTAAGCCCCTGTGCAATGTTTTTTTGAATAATCATCTCCTGTATCGACTGTTGAACCGCAGCTATTTCTTGTCGGCTCAAACTTTTCTTCAGCCAATTTTCGGTATGTTGACCAATGGCTATGTCTGTGGCAAATTGAATAAATGTGTTCGTGATGCTGATGTCTAACAGTGCTGAATCGGACACCTTTTTCAGGTGATTTGCCAATGGTAGGAGAGCGGCCAATGAATACCGGTTGGGATCGAGTCCGTTGTATTTGGCTCTTATTAACTGTTGCTGAAAGGCGCTTGCATTTTCTCGGCCATTGGTTAGCCAGCAATATTGTTGGTGATTGATGGTGTAGATTTCTTCAATCATTTTTCGATGATTGGATGACAAGCTTGACCATCGAATGGCTTCAATCGTTTGCTGAATGGGGGCGGGCGATTGGCTATAGGTGAACTGTACCAAAAGAACAAAAAAAATCAGCAAGTGCATTTGATTCGGCAGGAGGGTTGAAGTATGCATCTTGTTTCTTGCTCAATGGTTGGCTGACGATGTAACTAATTTTAATTAGGTAGATATTACAAAACTGATTTACTCAATCCAAT
>CAZCCN010000038.1:9022-11195 GCA_964497085.1 uncultured Ferruginibacter sp. | reverse complement strand
TTCCTTCAACAGTCGGCGGATCCTCCGTGTCCACCGCCACAGCAGCAGGCATTGCAGCGCTGGTCTGGAGTAAATTTCCATCATACAACCGCGACAAAGTGCTCAACAAGCTTATTACCACCAGTGCCAATTATCCCAATCGAAATGCTTCATTGGGTTGGGGCAATATTAATGCCGATGCGGCTACCAATTGATGCAGGATGATATCCATTCAATATCCACCCATAAAGCCGTCCATAAAAAAGGAGCCAGGAGCTGAAAAGATATTTTGTGTCATTCGAAAAAAATGGTTTTCCCTTACACCGGAAGAGTGGGTTCGGCAAAATTTCTTGCTCTATTTAATGGAGATTTTGCAAATTCCGCCTTCCCTGATTGCGGTTGAAAAACAAATCCAATTAGGAGAAATCAACAAGCGTTTTGATATTGTCGTTTTCAACAAAGATGCGATGCCATTCATGATAGTGGAATGCAAAGAAATGAATGTACCCCTTTCACCTGCCGTGATGGAGCAGGCCATGCGGTACAATGCCACCCTTCAAGCGCAATACCTGATCCTGACCAACGGAAGTCATACCATTGGATTTGAAAAAAAGGACCATCAATATTTGGAGGTCAATTCATTGAAAGGCCTATAACGAAAAAACCGGCCAATGACCGGTTTTTTTATTTCTTATTTCAATGTCGATTTGATTAAGGGAAGATGCCGAGTTCCAAATAGCTGGTGGCTACTTTGTTGATGGCGCTAACATAAGCAGCTGTCCTCATATCCGGAATTGCAGGGTTGGCTTTCCATACATCCATGATTTCGCGCGTAGCACTGATCATGGTTTCTTCCAATCCGCTGTGTACCAAATCTTGTTCGTCTGGTCCGTGCATGATGAACTTGCGTTCTACATCATCCACTTTCTTCCCGGTCAAACCTTCAATTTGTCCGAGAATATGTGTGTTCATGTTTTCGGTAAAACGCTTTTCCATCCGTCCGTAGCGCACATGGCTCAGGTTTTTAAGCCACTCAAAATAGCTAACGGTTACACCACCTGCATTTAAGTACATATCTGGCACACAAAGAATTCCTTTTTTTGCAAACACTTCATCCGCTTCGGGTGTGCAGGGGCCGTTGGCGGCTTCACCAATAATTTTCGCTTTTACATTTGGAGCATTGTCTCCGTTGATGACATTTTCCAAAGCAGCTGGAATCAAGATGTCGCAGGCGAGTTCCAATGCATCGGTATTTTTAGCCAAGTTGGTGGCACCAGGAAAGTTGAGGATAGATCCGGTTTTTTTTCTGTGTTGGAACACTTCGTCTTCATTCAGTCCATCCGCGTTGAAGATGGCGCCCTCATATTCAGCAAGGGCCACCACTTTGGCACCGCCTTCCCTGAAAAATTTCGCAGAGTGATATCCTACGTTACCCAAACCTTGTACCACAACGGTTTTGCCTTGCAAACCCACCTGTAAACCTAGTTTCTCCATTACATCTTTCATGTTGCACACTTCCCGGATACCGAAAAATACGCCCAGTCCGGTGGCTTCGGTTCTGCCCCTGACACCTCCTTGGGTTACCGGTTTGCCGGTTACACAACCCGCTGCATCAATTTCACCTGGCTTCAATGAAGCATAAGTATCTACAATCCAAGCCATTTCTCTTGGTCCGGTTCCGTAATCGGGAGCAGGCACATCAATACCCGGTCCGATAAAATTTTTCTTTACCAGCTCCGCCGTGTAACGACGGGTGATTTTTTCCAATTCGTAGGTAGAGTATTTACGGGGATTGATTTTGATTCCACCCTTACCGCCACCAAAAGGAACATTTACAATCGCACACTTATAGGTCATCAAAGAAGCGAGGGCCATTACTTCATCCTGGTTGACTTCATCGCTGAAGCGGATACCGCCTTTGCAAGGGGACTTGTGCTGGCTATGTTGTACACGATAGGCTTCTATTACTTCGATGTCACCGTTGTCTAATTTTACAGGGAAACGCATTTGATACACACTATTGCAAGCCTTGATTTGTTCCAGAATGCCTGGATCCCAATTGGTAAACTTGGCTGCTTTGTCAAAACTTTTTTCAACACTTTGAAAAAAGCTATAATGCTGGTTTGAAGACATATGATTGGTTTTTATTTCTGTGTTTGATGATGCAATGTTATTTATCTTTTTCTAAACGGGA
>CAZCCN010000038.1:4060-9012 GCA_964497085.1 uncultured Ferruginibacter sp. | reverse complement strand
TTTATCGATGGTGAACATATATATAAATAGTCCAATCAAAATGGTCAGGCAAACGGCTACCACCACATAGATTTTTCCGTTGCTCCTCATCACATCGGCCATCTCTACCTTGTCCTGGGCAGTGGCAGCACTGGTGAGCAATACGCTCATGAAAAGCAGTAATAATTTATTCATTGATTATTTTTTTATCCTTGATAAAAGCAATCCTGTTCTTCAATGTGGCAATCCAAACACCCAATAATGTCCATCCAATGACCGCCGGATAAAATACCATTCTCATGGTGGCGTCCAACTGATTTTTGTCCAAAGCAGGATTGCCGCTGTCTCCACCCGGCGCCCCTGGGTGCAGGCTGCCGACCAGCCGGGGTATGATCCAAATGCTTGGAAACAACATCACAAAAGCAAATATATTATACACCGCACTCACACGGGCACGTTTGTCAATATCCATAAATGAGCCTCTCAAAACAAAATAGGCTCCATAAATCAGCAAGGCAATGGCTGCCCCGATGAGCTTTGGCTCTTTTAACACGCTCCCAAAAGATTGCCCCTGGTCGGTTACCCAGGTAACGGATACCCACAAGAAACCAGTTAAGTAGCCCAATATACCGAAGAGTGAACCCACTGAGGCGAAGTTCGCCGCCATGATGTCATTTCGGTATTGATAGCCCGAGAGGTATTTCACACTGTATACAAAGCTGATGGCAAATAAAATCATCATGCCAAACCACATGCAAACATGGAAATACAAATTGCGGATGGTTTCATTTAAAATAAACAACTTGGGAACAGGGAGCAGAAAGCCTCCCACAATGGTGTAAACCAATATAAGAAAGGACAATATTTTCCACCAGTTTTTGTGCACGAATGCAGGGGATTTGTTTTAGTGGGGCAAAGTTATGGGGAAACTCCATAACACTTTAAAAAATAATATTTTATGATTTTTTTGACAATTTTAATCTTTCCACAAATACGGATAGAGAATGATGGCCAGTACAATGACCAAACCATTCATGCCCATTGTCAAGCCCGCCATTTGCATCAAGGCGCCTTCCCTGAATACCTCGGCAAAAGCGGCTTTGCTCAATTTCATCAACAACAGCAATTGAGGAAGGATCACGGGAAATCCCAGGATGGCAATCAAGGCTGCATTTTGTTGGGCCTTTGCAGCCAGCGCACTCATAATGGTAAAAACCAAGCTGATGCCAAATCCGCCGAGCAGCACAATGCCCAAAAATTGCAGGCTGTTGGCAAGGGGATTGCCCAAAAAGATAAAAAAGAGCAATAAGCCGATCAGGCTCATCATCAACATCAACAGGGTGTTGTATAAAAGCTTGCTGATGACAAACTCCACCGGAGACACAATTGTATAGAAATACAGCATTCTGCCTTTTCCTTCTTGCAAGAAACTTTTGGCAACTGCATTCACGCAAACAAAAAGCTGAATCACCCAGAACAGGCTGTTCCAAACCGAAGCGTCCAAACTGTTGGGAATGGAAAGATAGATGACAAAAATAGTAGCTGCCACATACAGCAGGATGCCGTACAGCATGTGTTTTTGCCTCAATTCCAGGAGAATGTCTTTTTTCAATAATGCCAAAACGCGCTGGAACATGGATGGATATTCATGAGTTGAAAATAATCAATAAAACCAGGTCAGTCTTTTAACTCAGCACAGTGCCGGCAACGGGGTTCGTAAAAATCTTTCTCACCCAACAATACCTGGCCGCTGTCCGCCACTTTTCGGTAACTGATATTGGCAATATTGCCACATTTCATACAAATTGCATGCAGCTTGGTGATGTAATCAGCTACGGCAAGTAGATGGGGCATTTGTCCAAAAGGCTTTCCAGTATAATCCATGTCCAATCCTGCAACAATCACCCGAATGCCTCTCAATGCCAGGGTTTCGCAGACCTTGGCAATTTCATCGTCAAAGAATTGCGCCTCGTCAATTCCAACTACATCCACATTGTCGGCAAGTTTTAAAATATCCGTTGCATGCAATACTGGCGTCGAATGGATGGCATTGGTATCATGGCTTACGATTTTTGTTTCGTCATAACGGGTGTCAATCGTTGGCTTGAATATTTGAACAGACAGGTTGGCAATTTTCACGCGCTTGAGCCGCCTGATCAGTTCTTCCGTTTTGCCGCTAAACATGCTGCCGCAAATAACCTCAATCCAACCCCTTCGTTCGCCCTTCAAATTAGGTTCTATAAACATTGGCAATTTTTTTTAGAAATGTGTTTGTAACTTTAATGCCTGTACGTGCAAAGATTAAGGATTCTCCCCATTGGACAAAACTAATTTTGACACGAATCACGATTAAAATTGATGTAAGTTATGGAACGAGTGGAGACACTCTGCGAACGATTAAAAGGACAGTTGGCCAGCCAGGCATCTGTGGATGAACTATTGCTGACCGTTCAGATGATCCAATCTGAACTGCAGCATCTTCAATCTGCCGAAGCATCAAAGCCAGCTGGTTCTGCTGTGTCCATCCACATGCCTCCTCCCATGGACATCCATCCGAAGCCAGTTGCCGAACCCAAGGTGCCGGAAGAAAGGGTGGTGGTATTCCTGGACATCAATGAAGCCGAGGTGGAAATGGAATTGGAGGAGATGAAAAAAAACGCTGAGGCCAAAAACAGGATGGGGTTGAAGAACAAGCCCCCGATGTTGTTCGATCCGGTAGAAGACACGCCCACCTTGATTCATCAAAAAACCATTGAGCCGCCCACGCCTGTCAAAGAAATCCACGAGTTGGTGGCCCAACCCGGTGAAACATCATTAAATGATACACTCAAAACCCAAACCACCCAAATCAGTGATGTATTGAGTGATGATCCCATCAAAGATTTGAAAAAAGCCATTGGCATCAATGACAGGTTTCTGTACATCAGCGAATTGTTCAGGGGAGATGAAGTGATGTATGAAAGAAGCATCAAAACCATCAATGGATTTTCCATTTACCCAGAAGCGGAATATTGGATCAAACGAGAACTGAAACTGAAATTGGGTTGGGACGATAAGCAACCAACGGTAAAACAATTTGATCAATTGGTCAGAAGGCGTTTTGCTGCCACATAGTCTATGATTTTTTGGGTAGCCCCTTTGGATTGTACAACAACATCCCTGGCTGCCTTTCCTGCTGCTTTTAATGAGGCTTCGTTGTTGAAAAGCTCGTCCAGTAAGCTTTCCAGTGCCAATGCATTGTCAATGCTAAAGGCGCCTCCTGATTCAACCAGCGCCACCGCTTCTGCAAATTTTTCATAAACAGGCCCAAAAATAACGGGCTTGCCATACACGGCCGCTTCGAGTGTATTGTGAATGCCGCTGCTGTTGAATCCTCCTCCTACATAAGCAATGTCCGCATATTGATACAACTTGGAAAGCATGCCAACATTGTCTATGATCAATACGTTGGTGTGAGCAGGAGCAACCGTTTGTTTGGATAATGCAGAGTATAATATGGCATGATTAAATTCTTTTTGCAGACTGAGCATGTGTTGATGATCGATTTCATGCGGGGCGATGATCAGTTTGATGGCTGGATGAACTTTCATGTAATGAATGAGTTCCAGTTCATCGTCTTCCCAAGTACTTCCGGCTACGATGACTTTTGCGTCTCCTATGAATGCATCAATGAATGGAATTGTTTCTTTTTTTTCTGCAATGGCAATGACCCGATCATACCGCGTATCCCCGCTGACAACAATATTGGATGGCGGGAGGCATGTTTCCAAAAGCATTTTGGAGGCTTCATTTTGCACAAATAGCGCCTCAAAAGAATGAAGCATTTTTCTCCAAAAGACACCATACCATCTAAAGAAGGGTTGATTGGATCTGAAAATGCCTGACACCAACAATACCGGAATTTTTTGTTGGTGCAAAGTCGTTAGGTAATGATACCAATACTCGTACTTAACCCAGAGCACAAGGGCAGGATTGATTTCCTTGATCAAGCGTTTGGCATTCCGTGGCGTATCGATTGGCAGGTAAATAACGACATCGGCAATTGGGTCGTTTTTTCTGATTTCATAGCCACTGGGTGAAAAAAAACTCACCACAATAGGGTATGAAGGGAACATTTTTTTGCAGGCTTCCAGAACGGGACGTCCCTGCTCAAATTCTCCCAGACTGGCACAATGCATCCAGATGGTAGGGGTGTCAAATGAGCATTTGGGGAAGTTCTTTCTCCCCATTTTCCACTGCCGGGCCTTGTGGCTCCATATAGAAGCCACTTGAATGCCGAGTACATACAACCGAATGAAAATAGTATAGAGAATCAGGGCCAAATGATCGGTTTAAGTATTCAAAAATACGGGCATTTGATGGTTAAATCAATTCGATTGGGAGGCTTGCATTTGGTGGCCAAAATTGTATCTTTGCCCACCTGTAATAAACAGGCTCAAATACTTGATTTATGAGGCCTTTACAAATGGTGGATACCAAAACACAGTATCTAAAAATTAAACCAGCCGTTGATGCAGCCGTGATTTCGGTCATGGAAAGCTCGCAATTCATTGGCGGCAAGGTAGTTAGCGATTTTGCGGCTCAATTGGCAGCTTACAATGGAAGCAAACATGTGATACCTTGTGCCAACGGAACCGATGCCTTGCAAATTGCCATGATGGCGTTGGGTTTGAAAGCTGGAGACGAAGTCATCACCCCGTCTTTTACCTACATCGCCACGGTTGAAGTAGCCGCCTTGCTGGGCATCAAACCTATTTTTGTGGAGGTTGATCCCCAAACTTTTTGCATCGATCCTGCCATGATTGAAGCGGCCATCACCCCCAAGACCAAGGCCATTGTGCCGGTCCATCTTTATGGGCACGCGGCTGACATGGAAGCCATCATGAAAATTGCGAATAAGCATCAATTGTTTGTGATCGAGGACAATGCCCAGGGCATTGGAAATGATATTGTTTTCAGTGATGGAACGATTA
>CAZCCN010000038.1:0-4050 GCA_964497085.1 uncultured Ferruginibacter sp. | reverse complement strand
TTAAAAAAACCGGAAGCATTGGTCACATTGGCTGCACATCTTTTTATCCCTCGAAAAACCTGGGTGCTTTTGGTGATGGTGGCGCCATCTTCACCGATGACGATGAGTTGGCAGCGCAATTGACCATGATCGCCTCTCACGGACAAAGCAAAAGATATTACCACGATGTGGTGGGTTGCAATTCAAGACTGGATGCGATGCAGGCCGCCATTCTTGCCATCAAATTGAAACACTTGGACGAATACATTTTGGCCAGGAGAAAAGCGGCCGACTATTACGATGCCGGCTTCGCCAATCATCCAAAGATTCAGACGCCTTACAGGGCCGCCAACAACAGGCATGTGTTTCACCAATACACATTGATATTGAAAGATGCCGATCGAAATGCCTTGAGTGATTTTCTTGCCTCGCATCAAATACCCTCCATGATTTATTATCCGGTGCCAGCGCACAAGCAAAAGATGTTTGATGCATTTGGTGGGAGTGATTTTCAGCTTCCTGTTACCGACTGGCTCACAGAAAGAGTAATCTCTTTGCCCATTCATACGGAATTGGATACTGAACAACAAGATTTTGTCATTGCCAAAGTGTTGGAATTTTTACAATCATAAAAACTGAATCATGAAAATTGCGGTTATTGGTACGGGTTATGTGGGGCTGGTAACAGGCACCTGTTTTGCTGAGACGGGTAATGATGTGACCTGTGTGGACATTGATCGTTCAAAAGTGGAAAAACTTTCGGCTGGTCAGATCACCATTTATGAACCAGGACTTGAGAAGATTTTTCTGCGCAATCAGAAAGAAGGAAGGTTGCACTTTACTACTTCCCTGCAGGAAGCAGTGGCTGCTGCACAAATCATTTTTTTAGCCTTGCCGACACCTCCCGGAGAAGATGGAAGTGCCGATCTTTCCTATATATTGAAAGTGGCAGCTGAGTTGGGTAAACTGATTCAGCCCGCCGACTACAAAGTGATTATTGATAAAAGCACGGTTCCGGTGGGCACAGCGGAAAAAGTGAGGACGATGATCTTGTCTACCGCTACCCAGCCCATCGATCAATCATTTGATGTCGTGAGCAATCCGGAATTTTTAAGAGAAGGTGTGGCTGTGGAAGATTTTATGAGGCCTGATCGGGTGGTGATTGGTACACAATCCGAAAAATCCATCAAAATCATGAATGAATTGTATGCGCCGTTTGTCCGCCAGGGCAATCCTATTATATTCATGGATGAAAAGTCTGCCGAGCTGACCAAATACGCTGCCAATTCCTTCTTGGCTGTTAAAATCAGCTTCATGAACGAAATCGCCCAGTTGTGCGAACGACTGGGTGCTGACGTAGACATGGTCAGAAGAGGCATTGGCAGTGATGACAGGATTGGAAAACGGTTTTTGTTTCCGGGTATTGGATATGGTGGAAGTTGTTTTCCAAAAGATGTACAGGCATTGGCCAAATCAGCCCAGGAAGTACATTATGATTTTAAGATTCTGGATGCGGTCATGGCAGTGAACCAGTATCAAAAATTACACCTGGTCCCCAAAATAGCCGCTTATTTTAACAATGATTTGAAAGGAAAACATTTTGCCTTGTGGGGTTTGGCTTTTAAGCCCAATACAGATGACATCAGAGAGGCGCCGGCTTTTGAAATCATTCGAGCCCTTCTGGCACAGGGTGCCACGGTAACGGCTTTTGATCCGGAGGCCATGCCCAATTCCAAGCAGGTGTTGGGCGACTCCATTCATTTTGCGGGCAGCCAGTATGAGGCACTGGAAAAGGCAGACGCTTTGATCATTGCTACCGAATGGAGTGAATTCAGAACCCCTGATTTTGAGAAAATGAGCAAGATCATCAAAAACAAAGTGATTTTTGATGGAAGGAATCTGTTTGATCTGGAACAAATGAATAACTTAGGATATTATTACGAGAGTATTGGAAGAAAAACAATCGGAACTGTTTAAATCACTATTAAATCCACAACCATTGCCCAATAAGAGAGTTTTAATTACAGGTGCAGCCGGCTTTCTTGGCTCACATCTTTGCGATCGATTCATTCGTGAAGGTTTTGATGTAATCGGCATGGACAATTTAATCACCGGCGACATTCGAAACATTGAACATCTTTTCAATTTAAAAGAGTTTGAGTTTTATCATCACGATGTATCCAAATTCATCCATGTGCAGGGTGACTTGGATTATATTCTGCATTTCGCCTCACCTGCCAGTCCGATTGATTATCTAAAAATCCCCATCCAAACCCTGAAAGTGGGTTCATTGGGAACACATAATTGTTTGGGTTTGGCATTGGCCAAAAAGGCAAGAATTCTCGTGGCCAGCACGAGCGAAGTGTATGGCGATCCACTGGTGCATCCGCAGACTGAAGAATATTGGGGCAATGTGAATCCGGTAGGGCCCAGGGGCGTGTACGATGAAGCCAAGCGCTTTCAGGAGGCCATCACCATGGCCTACCATACCTTTCATCAACTGGAAACGCGAATCGTTAGAATCTTCAATACATGCGGACCGCGGATGCGCTTGAATGACGGCAGGGCTCTACCTGCATTCATTGGCCAGGCTTTGAAAGGTGAAGATTTGACAGTGTTTGGAGACGGCAGTCAAACAAGGAGTTTCTGTTATGTGGACGATTTGATTGAGGGTATTTATCGATTGCTCATGAGTGACTATGCCTTTCCGGTTAACATTGGCAATCCGGACGAAATTTCTTTGAAAGACTTTGCGGAGGAAATCATTCATTTAACCGGTACCCAACAAAAAATCGTGTACAAGCCATTGCCGGTAGATGACCCCAAACAAAGAAGGCCGGATATCACCAAGGCAAAGGAAATCTTACAATGGTCGCCCAAAGTATCCAGGGCAGAAGGCCTTGCCATCACCTACGATTATTTCAAAGGGCTCTCGAAAGAGGATCTGTATAAATTGCCCAAAGAGTTCGAGAGTAAAAAATAGTAATAGCATAATTGAATAGCATGTATCAGGAACTGGTCAATAAAAACAAAAAATTAGCCGTCATCGGATTGGGCTATGTTGGTTTGCCCATTGCGCTCGCCTTTGCTAAAAAGATAAAAGTGATTGGTTTTGATATCAATGCAGAAAGAGTGGACATGATGCGTAAAGGAATCGATCCGAGCAAAGAGTTGCCTGCAAGTGCTTTTGAGCATTGTGATATTGTCTTTACGAATGATCTTGATGTGCTTCGAGAAGCCAATTTTTTTATCGTAGCGGTTCCGACACCTGTTGATGAGCACAATGTGCCGAATTTAATTCCGGTTCAAAAAGCGAGTGAAACCATCGGAAAAGTTTTGAAAAAGGGAGATTACGTTGTGTTTGAAAGCACGGTGTACCCAGGATGTACGGAAGAAGACTGCGTGCCGATTATTAACAAGTTGTCGGGTTTGTCCATGCACACCGATTATAAAATCGGCTATTCTCCTGAGCGCATCAATCCAGGAGACAAAGAGCACACCATCGGATCCATCATCAAAGTAGTGAGCGGTTGTTGCGATGAAAGCCTAGAGACCATTGCCAAAGTATATGAGTTGGTTGTGTCAGCGGGTGTGCACAAGGCCTCCTCCATCAAAGTTGCGGAAGCAGCTAAAATCATCGAGAATACCCAAAGAGATTTGAACATTGCGTTGATGAATGAGCTGTCTATTATTTTTGACCGGATGAACATCAACACCTATGAAGTGTTGGAAGCAGCCGGCACCAAATGGAATTTTTTAAAATTCCAACCCGGACTGGTAGGCGGGCATTGCATTGGCGTGGATCCTTATTATCTGACGCACAAATCCAAGGAGTTGGGCTACGAAAGCCAGGTGATTCTGGCAGGGAGGGTCATCAATGATGGAATGGCTGAGTATGTCGCCAAGAAAGTCCTGCAATACATTATTCAACACAACGGCAACATCAAGCAGAGCAAAGTGTTGGTTATGGGAGCTACTTTCAAAGAAAATGTATCCGATATACGCAACAGCAAAGTGGCAGATGTCGTGAAAGAACTCAAATCCTATTCACTCAACGTCGATGTTACCGAT
>CAZCCN010000037.1:0-11456 GCA_964497085.1 uncultured Ferruginibacter sp. | reverse complement strand
GCTACCTAGAGGTTTCCGGAATGTTTTCCATTTGGAAGGAGGTATTATTCATTATGCCAATATGGTGAAAGCCCAAAACCTACCCAACAAATTTCACGGAAAGAATTTTGTGTTTGATGATCGCCTAGGCGAAAGGATATCCGATGAAATCATCTCAAATTGCCATCAATGTGGAAAGCCGGCGGATACCCATACCAATTGCAAGAACGAGGGCTGCCACTTATTGTTTATTCAATGTGAAGCTTGTGCCACTGAACGACAGGGCTGTTGTTCCGCAGCATGCCAGGAGGTGATCAATCTTCCCGAGGCAGAACAAAAAGCTTTGCGCAAAGGAATCGATAAGGGTCGAATGGTGTTCAATAAATCCAGGCAGCGTTTGAGGCCGCGCCTCACAAAGGATGATTAGACATTGAACCTGAAATGCATGACATCGCCATCTTGTACCAGGTATTCTTTTCCTTCTATTCTAAGTTTTCCATTGTCCCTGCAGGCTGATTCTGAGCCAAAATGGATGAAGTCTGCATACGAAATAACTTCAGCCTTGATGAAGCCTTTTTCAAAGTCGGTGTGAATCACGCTAGCCGCCTGCGGCGCCTTCCATCCTTGCTGAATGGTCCAGGCGCGAACTTCTTGCACACCGGCGGTGAAGTAAGTAGAGAGGTTTAATAATTTGTAAGTGGAATGAATCAATCTATCCAAAGCTGGTTCGGTCATTTTGTATTCATCCATGAACATTTGTTTGTCTTCAGGTGAATCAAATTCAGCAATTTGTGCTTCTATGGCATTGGTCATCACAATCACTTCGTTTCCTTCTTTTTTTACCGCTTCTATCAATGCTTGGGAAAATTTATTGCCGGTATGCATGGAAGCCTCATCTACATTTGCCACATACAAAATGGGCTTATCGGTCAAAAGAAAAATATCCTCAATGGCTGTTTTTTCCTCTTTGCTCAATCCGAGCGATAAAATATTTTTTCCCTGGTCCAAATGGGCTTTGCATGCTTTGAGTACTTCGTATTCTGCTTTCAGTTTGGCGTCCCCTTGTTTCAAGAGTTTTTCTGTCCGCTGCATTTTCTTTTCTACGCTTTCCATGTCTTTCAACTGGAGTTCCGTTTCAATGATCTCTTTATCTCCAACCGGGTTGATGGGGCCTTCGTCCCTCAAAATGTTATCGTCCTCAAAGCAACGGATCACATGGATAATGGCGTCCACTTCTCTGATATTGGCCAGGAATTTATTGCCCAATCCTTCCCCCTTGCTGGCACCTTTTACCAGGCCGGCAATGTCTACGATTTCTATCTGGGTAGGCACCACGCGATCTGGCTTTACCAATTCTTCGAGTTTATTCAAACGAGGATCGGGTACATTGACCAATCCTGTATTGGGTTCTATCGTGCAAAAACGGTAATTGCTTGCCTGTGCCTTTGCGCTGCTGCTCACTGCGTTGAAAAGAGTGGATTTGCCTACGTTTGGAAGTCCTACGATGCCTGCTTTTAATGCCATTGGTAAAAAGGTATTTTCATTTTTATTAAAGATGGCAAAGGTAAGGGATATCCGCTAAAGAAGGCTTGCTGGTTGAATGCTAAGCAGGCCATCAATGTTCATGGAATTTTCTTATTTTCAAGTATCCTTAACTCATTCAATTTATGGCTTTAAGTAAAATCTGGTCTGCGTTTATCATTGTCGCCTTGCTGGTGGCTGGGGTTCAGATGGTCGCCACTTCCGATCATACAACCATACTCTCTTCCATGGTGACGGGCAAATCCGGAGACACTATACAGATCCAATCCATTCAATTGGCGGGAAAGGATAGTGTTGCCATGATGACTGTTGAAAATCTAGCGCGCCTTCATGAGCATGCAGTACTCAAAAAAGAAGACCATTGGATGGTGTATGACATTCAGTCGGCAGATGGCATCATTGAGACATGCCAGACTGCAGTGAACATGTGCCTGAAATTAATAGGATTTTTGGCCCTGTTTATGGGCTTCATGTCGATTGCAGAAAAGGCCGGCGGCATTCGTTTTTTATCTAGAATCATTGGTCCTTTTTTCTCTAAAATATTTCCAGAAGTGCCCAAAGGACATCCAGCCATGGGGCATATGATGATGAATTTTTCTGCGAATTTGCTTGGCTTGGACAATGCCGCCACACCGTTTGGATTGAAAGCGATGGAAAGTTTGCAAGAAATCAATCCCAACAAGTCGGTTGCCTCTAATCCGCAAATCATGTTTTTGTGTTTGCATGCATCCGGTTTGACTTTAATTCCCGTAAGCATCATTGCCTTGCGCGCTGCTGCTAAGGCCACTAATCCCATGGATATTTTTATCCCATGCATGATTGCGACATTTGTGGCCACCATGGCGGCCATGATTATTGTAAGCATCCGACAAAGAATCTCATTGTTTCAGCCAGTAATTATTTCCTGGGTCTTGGGTCTTTCAGCCTTGATTGCGTTGGTGGTGGTGTATATCAAAACGCTTGATGTAGCCGGGGTTCAATCGTTCTCTACTTCTTTGAGCAGTGGTTTGATTGTATCTATATTTTTATTGATTGTGTTGGGCGGGTTGTTTAAAAAAGTAGATGTCTTCGATGCCTTTGTGGATGGCGCAAAAGGTGGTTTTGAAACAGCCGTTCGGATCATACCTTATTTGGTGGGAATGCTGGTGGCGATCAGTCTGCTCAGAACAAGTGGCAGCTTTGACCTGTTGATCAATTGCATGGATGGGAACAGATACAAGATTTGTAGACGGCCTTCCCACCGCATTGATTAAGCCTTTTAGTGGCGGGGGTGCCAGGGGTATGATGGTGGATACCATGAAAACCTTCGGACCCGATTCGTTTGCTGGCCGATTGTCCTGCATCTTACAAGGGTCTTCCGATACCACTTTCTACGTAATCGCTGTCTATTTTGGTTCGGTAGGAATCAAAAACACCCGCTATGCAGTAGGCTCGATGCTGCTGGCAGATGTTGTAGGAATCATTACAGCAGTTTTATTGGCTTATTTGTTTTTCGCCTGATTTATTCTTCGTCAGGCGCAGCGGTCAGGTCATTGTCAAAAGCAGGAAGGAGTAGTTTTGTTTTGTAAATATTTCTGTTAAACCGGTTTCCAAGCACAATAATAGTCGCATCGTTTTCAATCAGTCTGACGAAAGAAGCGTTATATCCATGCCACCATCCGTTGTGGTAAATGATTTTTTTACCATTGGGGTACAGGTTCATGCGCCAACCCAGCCCATAATTTCGAATGCCTGGTCTTTCATTGCTATAGGGCTGATACGCTTCGCTTAACAAGTCGGTGGACAGGAAAAGATGGGTGTGCAACAGCCGGTCCCACTGCAGCATGTCAGCAGGTGTCGAATAAATGTTTTTATCTCCGTATACTTCGTCCAGATAATTGGATGGGATGGGCGTGCCTTTCCAATCGTAACTGGGAATCGTTCTGCTTGAGTCCTGTTTTGTATATACAAAAGAGTGAGCCATATGTAAAGGATCGAACACATACTTTTTCAGATAAGCAGGATAGGAGAGACTGGATACTTTCTCTATGAGCAATGCAAGCAGCGCATAATTGGTGTTGCAATAGGTGAAATGGGTGTTAGGCTGGGTGATGTCTTCCAATTCATTTTTCTTTTGCACCATTACATTCAGAATATCCTGGTTTGTCACGAATCGGGCTGGGTCCCAGCCCACCTTTTCCATGAAATACACATAGTTCGGAAGCCCGCTTCTATGATTTAACAAGGTTCGGATGGTGACACCGGGATAATTGAAAGATGGAAAATATTTTGAAAAAGAATCATCAAGGGATACCTTTTTGTCCTGCACCAGTTTTAGCACAGCCATGGCTGTAAAGGTTTTGCTAACAGATGCAATGTGAAAGGACGTATTGGCATCGATGGTGTCTTCCCCACTCAGGTGGCCAGTCCCTTTGTATTTTTCAAATACCACATTTCCGTTTTTAGCTACCAGGATGGCGCCGTTGAACACCTGGTTATTGAGTACAGAATCGTACCAGGCCTTGCATCGTTCATTCAGTCGGTTGTATTCACCTCCTGAGAGTCTTGGAGCAGGTGGAAGTGGGTAGGGCGGTATGTTCGCACTGTGTCTATTCGAATCGAACATATTGCAGGAAACCAATAAAAAAGTGATACTCCACAAGGTGATGGCTCTACCGATGTGGAGTGGCAAGGGATACAGGACTGAATGGCTTACCAGGCAAGGATTTCCATTCGTCATACCAATTTTCGTTTGTGATATAATATCTTTGTGCAAAATAAGGTCTATTTGTCATGTCTGTGAAAAAAAACACCAGCTATCCCAAAGAAAAAATCAATATCCTGTTTTTGGAAAACATCAGCGAAGCAGCGGTTAAACAATTCGCTCATGCTGGTTACACCAATATCAAAAGAATGAATGGAGCGCTTTCTGAATCTGAGCTCATCAAAGAAATCAAACATGTTCATTTATTAGGCATCAGAAGCAAGACCATGATTACGCCCAAAGTTTTGGCTGCCGCAACAAAGTTGCAAGCAATCGGATGTTTTTGCATTGGCGTCAATCAGGTGGATTTGAATGCAGCCAATCAATCGGGGGTGGCAGTGTTCAATGCCCCGTACAGCAACACCAGAAGTGTGGCCGAACTCGTGATGGGCGCAGCCATTCTATTGGTTAGAAAAGTATTGGATAAAAACAAGGCAGCTCATGAAGGGATTTGGATGAAGGATGCCCAAGGCAGCCATGAGCTAAGGGGCAAAACGCTGGGCATTGTGGGATACGGAAATATTGGAAGCCAAGTAAGTGTCTTGGCAGAGGCGCTGGGTATGAAAGTCTTGTTCTATGATGTGGAAACGAAACTTCCCTTAGGCAATGCCACTGATTGCAAATCATTGAAAGAGTTATTGCAGCAAAGTGATGTGGTAACTTTGCATGTCCCTGAATTGCCCAGCACCAAAAATTTGATTCACAAACAAAATTTGGCCCATTTCAAGAAAGGTTCCGTATTGATCAATTATGCAAGGGGAGAAGTGGTAGATATTCCCGCCTTGAAAGCGGCTTTGTCTTCAGGACATTTATCCGGGGCTGCAGTAGATGTCTTTCCGATTGAACCCGAAAAAAACGGGGACATTTTCAAAACGCCTTTGCAAGGACTCTCTAATGTGTTGCTGACACCTCATATTGGAGGTAGCACGCAAGAGGCCCAGAACAATATTGGATTGGATGTAAGTGCCAAGTTGTTCAATTACCTGGAAAAGGGCATCAGTATTGGCTCTCATAGCATTCCCGCTTTGGCCTTGCCGCCGCAAGAGGGCGCCCATCGAATTCTTCACATACACCAGAATGTGCCCGGCGTCATGAGCAACATCAATGCAACGCTTAGTCGAAACAATATCAATATCGTAGGGCAATACTTGAAAACTAATGAGCAAATCGGGTATGTGGTACTCGATATCAATCAAAACATCAGTAAAAATGCCATGGAATTGCTGAAGCATGTGAAGCACACCATCAAGGTTCGATTGCTCTATTGAGTTTTTCCAATGGCCTGCATCATCCAATCTGTTGCAAGACTTGTATCATCTTTTGAACTTCATTGACATCCAAACTGGTGCACTGTAAGTTTTCTTGCATGTCACGATTGACATATTCCATATTCGTATTCAAAAGCAATCTGGCTGAACTGTGAAATTCAGTAGCTTTTGTTGCAGCAGCAATCTGTGCAATATTGTCGGACCGGATACCACTGCCCGGCATCACCACAATCCGTTCGGCTGCTTGTTGAACGAGTGTCGCTATCAGTGGGAGACCTTTAAGGGCTGTAGGTTGCAGGCCGCTGGTCAATATTCTTTCGCAGCCCGTTTGAATCACAGCCTCTAGCGCTTCTAGCGCATTGGGTGTTCTGTCAAATGCTCTGTGGAAGGTAACCCCCATTGGATAAGCCAATGATACCAATTCGCTGGTTCTGTCTTGATCAATGGTTCCATCAGCATTCAACAGCCCCAGTACCACGCCGTCACAACCCAGTTGTTTGCAGGCCATCACATCCGTCTTCATGGTTTCAAATGCCAGCGAGCTGTATAAAAAATCACCCCCTCTTGGACGAATGATTGGATACAATTCTATGGAAGTGATTTTCCTGGCTTGTTGAATCAATCCAATGGAGGGTGTCGTGCCGCCCGCTGATGGATTGTCACATAGTTCAATCCGGTGGGCGCCGGATCCTTCTGCCAGCAGGCAGCTTTCTATATCAAAGGCAATGACTTCAAGGCGGTATTTCATATGGTTGCGGGTATGATTATATTAAATGCTTAGCGGCATGAATCTTGTTTTCGGTCATGCTCTTCACGCTGAAAACAAATCCTTTTTGAATGGCGTATGCTCCATATTCACCTTTTTTATTCATGGCCAAGAAACCAACTTGTATATTTTTTGCTTTGGCAGGATCTCTGTGTATGATTCTTTCAATGGCTTTTTTGCAAGCCATTTCCGGGGTATGTCCTTGCCGCATCAACTCAACAACCAAATGAGTTCCGCAAATCCGAATCACTTCCTCGCCCACACCGCTGCTGGTAGCGGCACCCACTTCATTGTCGACATACAGACCGGCTCCAATGATAGGCGAATCGCCTACTCTTCCATGCATTTTAAAGGCCATCCCACTGGTGGTAACGGCACCCGAAAGGTCTCCATGTAGGTCCATCGCTACCAAACCCATGGTGTCGTGGTTGGGCGAGCCATCTGGGAAGAAGGGGGGTGCAGCAGGTCCGTTTCTTTGATTTTTTTCAATATTGATTACGGGTTTGTATTCGCTGGTTTCTAGCCATTTCTGATACGCCTCTCGTGCTTCAGCCGAGAGTGTTTTAGGTTCTTTGGTAAAACCATTTTCGATGGCAAATTGCTGTGCACCTTCCCCCACAAGCAACACATGAGGTGTTTTTTCCATCACCTTTCGGGCAACTGCGATGGGATGTTTGATTTGTTCCATACCGGCTACCGCTCCACAATTTCCTTTCTCATCCATGATGCATGCATCCAGCGTGACTGTTCAAACTCTGTCAGGATATCCCCCAAGGCCTACACAGCAATTGATGGTGTCCTCAATAAAACTGGCCCCAGCTTCCACAGCATCTACAGACTTGCCTTTGTTGGACAATATCTTCCATGCGGCAGCATTTACTTCCATGCCACTATCCCAAGTGGATACCACAATAGGTTTTATGGTCGAGGAGAAGGAGGAGGGTAAAGGGAGGGATGCAAGGCCCATGGAACTGAGTTGCAAAAACTGCTTTCTATCCATCTTACAAACGGTTTTGAATCCCAATTTAAATGTTTATCATCATTTGGGCCTCAATCTTTTGTAAACATTGAATCACAAATAGATTGCGTACATTGCAAGTATAAAAGCAAAGCCTTTGTTGGGTGGGGTAACATCCCATTCATTCTCCACCATGAGCAGGCAAATTACCTATGAGCAAATTGAAAAAAAAGACCGCTAAATCATCTTCCCAAATACAATTACTGAAAGGCGTTTTGGACATTAGCAGAAGCGGCATGGGGTATGTGATTGTAGAAGGGCAGGAAAAGGATGTGTTGGTCAGACCCAATCATTTTGGAAAAGCTTTGCATGGAGATACGGTCCGGGTGCAAGTGGCCAAAGGGGGTGTCGTGGGCAAAAGAGCCGAGGGTATCATTGTAGAAGTGGTTGCCAGAAAGCAAACCACATTCATTGGTACACTTCAGTTAAACAAACAGGTCGCTTTTTTTATACCGGGTGGCGAAAAGCCCATTCCTGATTTTTACATTCCTGTAGAAAAGATAAACGGCGCTGAAAATGGCCAACGGGTGGTGGCTCGATTGGTGAAATGGGACAAGGATGACAAAAAACCCCAGGGGGAGATTGTCTCTGTGCTGACCGCCAAGGACGAAGGAGACATGGCCATGAAAGAAATTCTCTTTGACGCTGGTTTTCCGATTGGTTTTGAAAAGGAAGTGCTGGCAATGGCCGACAGTCTATCAGGTAAGATTACACGAGAAGAGCTCTCCAAACGAAAAGATTGCAGAGACATCTTAACCTTTACCATCGATCCGGTAGATGCCAAGGATTTTGACGATGCTATTTCCATTCGCAACCTAGACAACGGTCATTATGAAATAGGGGTACATATTGCGGATGTCAGTCATTTTGTGGCTTCCGGAAGTGTGCTAGATAAAGTTGCTTATGCGCGTGCCACGAGCGTGTATTTGCCTGATCGGGTGAATCCAATGCTTCCCGAAAAAATATCCAATGAATTGTGTTCATTGCGTCCGCATGAAGACAAGTATACATTTTCGGTTATTTTCCAAATCAACAACCGGGCAGAAATCAAAAGCAAATGGATAGGCCGAACAGTCATCCACAGCGACCATCGATTCACGTACGAAGAGGTGCAGGAAATTATTGAAACCAAAGAAGGACTTCACCACAAACCTATTTTACTCTTGAATGACCTTGCCCAGCGGTTCAGAAAAGAACGCTTTCAAAAGGGCGCCATTAACTTTTCTTCCACAGAAGTTCGTTTCAAACTTGATGAAACAGGTAAGCCTGTTGGCATTGTCGTGAAAGAAAGCAAAGAAGCGCATAAACTGATTGAAGAATTTATGTTGCTTGCCAACAGAACCGTTGCAGAATATGTTTCTAAAATCAAGATCAACCAGGAGCCAATCCCTTTTCCATACAGGATACACGATACACCCGATGATGAAAAATTAAGACCCTTTGCGGCGTTTGCCAAAAAGTTTGGATACGCTTTTGATTTGCACGATGAAAAGCAAGTGGCCAACTCTTTCAATCAGTTGCTTGCCGCTGTTCATGGAAAGCCCGAGCAGCATGTATTGGAACAATTGGGTATTCGCACCATGGCCAAGGCCGTGTATACTTCCAAAAATGTAGGGCACTATGGCTTGGGTTTCGAACATTATTGTCACTTTACTTCACCCATCCGGCGGTATCCGGATGTGATGGTGCATCGGATTGTGCAGGAATGTTTGGATAAAAACCTGCGTCCCGATAAAAAGACAGAAGAACGTTGCAAACACTGCAGCGATCGCGAAAGGGCCGCCATGGAATCTGAAAGGGCTGGCAACAAGTACAAACAGGTGGAATTCATGCAGCAGTATCTGGGGGAAGTCTTTGAGGGTGTGATCAGCGGCGTGGCAGCATTCGGTTTTTGGGTGGAGACAGTGGAACATAAATGTGAAGGATTGGTCAGCATCAAAGAGCTCCAGTACTATGATGATTTCAGGCACGATGAATCAGATTATGCCTTGGTGGGCATGCGCACCAAAAAGAGATTCAGGATGGGTGACAAGGTTACCATCAGGGTGGTAGCAGCCAATCTGACCAAGCGTCAGCTCGATTACGAGTGGGTCACGCCAGAAGGACTTTCCATCGGTAAGGGGAAGACCAGAAAATCCAAAAAATAAATTTTTGCAATAGGCTGATTTATGCATCAGAAACAGCCCAAAAAGGTTAATTTTATTGACAATAGTTCCTATTATACATTTTAAAACCTAAACGCACACTTGTTGATGCATTCTTTCGAAGCATTGTCTGTTCAGTTTGAACAGTACTTTCATAAAAGACATTTTCCTGCCCAGCCTGCCAATTTATACGATGCCGCCCAATACATATTACAAATTGGAGGAAAAAGGGTTCGCCCGGTGGGCGTATTGATGGGAAATGAATTGTTTAGCAGTCTTCACCAAGATGCTTATGCCATCGCAGCTGCCATTGAACTCTTTCACAATTTCAGTTTGATTCATGATGACATTATGGATAAAGCGCCTCTTCGTAGAGGGGTGGCAACGGTTCATACCAAATACGGTGAGTCTACCGCCTTGCTGGCAGGCGACGTCATGTTGGTGGCAGCTTATGAAGAAATCAACAAGGTAGAAGCTTCCAAACTGCACGACCTCATCACGTTGTTTAGCAAAACCGCCAAAGAAGTATGTGAAGGGCAACAATTGGACATGGACTTTGAAACCAGGGGGCAGGTGAGCATGGAGGAATACCTGCAGATGATCACATTGAAAACATCCGTTTTGTTGGCAGCCAGCATGCAAATGGGTGCCATACTCGGCGGGGCTGGTTTAGGAAATCAACAACAGTTGTATGAATTTGGCAAGAATGTAGGCATTGCTTTTCAAGTACAAGATGATTATTTGGATGCGTTTGGGGATCCTGAAAAATTCGGAAAACAGGTGGGGGGTGATATTCTGTCCAATAAAAAAACTTTTTTAATGATTCATGCCCTTGAAGTGGCCAATGCGTCTCAACAAAAGGAACTGAATGCGTTGCTTCAGGGAAATGACCCTCAAAAAGTAGCCAAAGTGCTTACTATTTATGAGGCCTGCCAGGTAAAAGAATGGGCTGAAACCCTTAAAGAAACATATTTGGACAAAGCGCTTCAGCATTTAGATGCCATTGCCGTTTCAGAAAATAGAAAAGAACCGTTGGAAAAGCTGGCTAAATTCTTATTGCAAAGAGAATCTTAATTGTATTTTTTATGAGTAAATCATTATTCAGAACCAAGAGCATCAACAGCATCATTGCAGAAGGGTCGGATGCATCTCATGGCGGTGGACTGAAAAGAGTGTTGACGGTCAAAGACCTTACGTTCTTTGGCATTGCCGCCATTCTGGGTGCCGGGAGTTTTAGCAGTCTGGGTGGAGCGGTGTTCAATGGAGGCCCTGGCGTGGTGATCTTGTTTATCATCACCGGCATTGCCTGTGCTTTCACGGCCTTTTGTTATTCCGATTTTGCTAGCAGGATTCCGGTTGCCGGAAGTGCCTATACATATGCCTACGCCAGCTTTGGTGAGTTGTTTGCCTGGATTATTGGATGGGCGCTCATTATGGAATATTCTATTGGTAATATTTATGTTTCTTATAGTTGGAGTGATTATTTCACTTCATTGATGGATAAATTGAACATGCATATACCTGCGTATCTGTCCACCAGTTACATGGAAGCAAAGCATGCCATAGAAGCTGGCACCAAAAATGAAGAAATTCTTTTTGCTTGGAACCATTCACCTATGATTGGTAGCATCCGGATGATTGTCGATGTGCCTGCTTTGATTATCAATATGCTTATTACCTATTTGGTGTACAGAGGCGTAAAAGAAAGCAAGAATTTCAGCAACCTGATGGTGGTACTCAAACTAGGCGTTGTCTTTTTGATTATTTTGGTAGGAGGGTATCTCGTTTTGCACAATGGCCTCACTTCAAATTGGTTGCCCGAAAACCAAGAAGGGGTAAAGTCATTTATGCCCAATGGATTCAGCGGGGTGATGGCGGCTGTGGCAGGAGTGTTCTTTGCCTATATTGGTTTTGATGCGGTGAGTGTGTTGGCCGAAGAAAGTAATAATCCGCAAAGGGATTTACCCAGGGGGATGATTTACTCTCTGGTGATTTG
>CAZCCN010000036.1:0-11506 GCA_964497085.1 uncultured Ferruginibacter sp. | reverse complement strand
TCTGTCACGGCCTTGATGCTTTTGTCACGACCTACGGTGATGGGGATGACCACGCCAGGGAATAACACGGTGTTTCGAAGGGGAAGTATGGGCAATTCGGCTGACATCTGCTCCAGGTCTGCATTTGACTGCTCTTCTTCATTGAGCGGGATAATGGGCATGAACTCCATTTCATCTTCCGATCCCTGCATAAAAAAATTCTTATTCATTCTTTCTTGTTAAATGGTCAATTTGGCAAAATTAACCCGTAAATCGGGTATTTTGAATTGGATACTTATATAGACAACTATAATGCCGAATTACAGATTTGCCTTTCCCAGCAAAGCCAAACCCCTGTTTTTAGCCTTTATCAAGTATTTTTGCTGCCAATGGATATCAAGTGTACAGAATTTGAAACAATTGTCTTTCAGAAGATAGCTGCGGCGGCCCAGTCATTGGAATTGGATGCGTATGTCATTGGTGGCTTTGTGAGAGACAAAATACTGCAAAGGGATACCAAGGATATCGATGTGGTGTGCGTGGGAGATGGCATTGCCTTGGCTCACGCTGTGGCTGAAAAGTTTTCACCTGTACCGGTCGTGAATTTTTTCAAAAATTTTGGAACCGCTCAAATCAAAGTGACCAATCCTTCCGGTGAGGTCATCGAGATTGAATTCGTGGGTGCCCGAAAAGAAAGCTATGATTTTGACAGTCGGAATCCGGTGGTCAAACCTGGTACTTTATCAGACGATCTAAATCGAAGGGATTTCACCATGAATGCCCTTGCCATCGACTTGCATCCCAATCGTTTCGGTAAACTAATCGATCCTTTTCAGGGTATGGAAGCCATTCGGAACAAAATCATCCAAACCCCATTGTCTCCAGCGGAAACTTTTAGCGATGATCCTTTGCGCATGATGCGGGCCATTCGTTTTGCTGCCCAGCTGGGCTTTACAATAGAAAAAGAAACCCTTCAGTCAATAGGAGAGATTGCGCCAAGAATCAAAATTGTCAGCAAAGAACGAATCGCTGACGAGTTGAATAAAATACTGCTTTCTTCCAAGCCTTCGGTAGGATTTGATTTACTTTTTAAAACCAAATTGCTCGATGTTATTTTTCCCCAGATGTCGGCATTGGCAGGTGCTGAATACATTGATGGTTTGGGTCACAAAGATAATTTTTACCATACCCTTCAGGTAGTAGACAATATAGCTGAAAACACACAAGATTTGTGGTTGAGGTGGGCTGCTGTGTTGCATGATATCGCCAAGCCGGCGACCAAAAGATTTGAAGAAGGTCATGGTTGGACTTTTCACGGACACGAAGTGGTGGGGGGACGGATGGTGCCCAAAATATTTGCTCAACTCAAATTGCCACAAAACGAAAAAATGAAATTGGTTCGAAAATTGGTAGAACTCCATTTGCGTCCCATCAGCCTAACCAAAGAAAACATCACAGATGCGGCTATACGAAGATTGATTTTTGATGCCGGGGACGACCTAGAATCGCTTTTTATGCTGTGCAAGGCAGACATCACATCCAAAAACAAACAAAAAGTAAAGCGCTTCATTGAAAATTTCGAGATGGTCATGCAGCGATGCGAAGAAGTGGAAGCCAAAGACCATATCAGAAATTGGCAGCCACCGATTACTGGGGAAATGATTATGGAACATTTTAAATTGTCGCAGGGCAGAACAGTCGGCATCATCAAGAATGCGATCAGAGAAGCAATTTTGGACGGAGCCATTCCCAATGAATATGAAGCAGCGCATCGGTTCATGATTGAACAAGGACGTGCACTCGGATTGCAGTGAATCATGACTCAAGAAGGCCGAACTGGCTTGGGCTAAACAGATAAATTTCCTACATTTGACCATGGCTATTTTAAAATTCAGAATTTACTGGGAAGAAGATGAAAGCATTTACAGAGACATCGTCATCAAGCATCTCCAGCCTTTTTATGACCTGCATGTCGCCATTTTAAAAAGTTATGAATTCGACCAAAAGCACGCTGCTACCTTTTATAAGAGCAATGATGCCTGGCAAGAAGGAAGAGAGATTTCGCTTGAGAAATATGACAAGCCTTATAAAGTAGAACCCCTCCTGATGAATGAGGTGTCCATTGGAAGCCAGGTGGCTGACC
Organism: uncultured Ferruginibacter sp.; assembly: GCA_964497085.1. GTDB lineage: Bacteria > Bacteroidota > Bacteroidia > Chitinophagales > Chitinophagaceae > Ferruginibacter. Next base: position 9,384 of record CAZCCN010000036.1, on the reverse strand, counting down.
CCAATCAAAAATTTATTTATCACTATGATTTTGTGAAGAACTGGCGTTTTATGGTGGAATTGATTCATATAGACAAGTCACCTGATCCCAGTCTTTCTTATCCGTCCTGCGTCAGGTTGGAAGGTATTGGTCCTTCTCAATATGGCACCAAAGGAATCATCGACAGCCGATTGGCTGAGATGGAAGAAAAGTATGATTTGCAGCCAGATGCCATGAAAGATGGCTTTGGAGAAGAAGGCGATGAGGCAGAAGGATTGGATGAAGCAGATGAATCCTTTTCGGATGATATGGCGGAAGAATAATATAACAGATGCTTGGGTTGTGTACACCCTTTAATTTTCTCAAGATTTGAAAAAGACGGTCATCATCATAGCCGGCCCTACAGCAGTGGGGAAAACAGACCTGGCCATTGGGCTTGCCCAGCATCTAAAAACTTCTATTGTTTCGGCGGATAGCCGCCAATGTTACAAAGAATTGCGGATAGGTGTGGCTGCCCCCAGTGCGGCTCAGCTGGCTTCGGTTCCACATGCGTTTATTCATTCACACTCGATTACAGAAACCATTACGGCCGTTGATTTTGAACAATATGCTTTGTCATCGGTTGCCAAGATATTTGAAATGGCTGAGTGCGCCATTCTAGTGGGGGGGACCGGTTTGTATATCAAAGCCTTTGTAGAAGGACTCGATTCTATCCCCGCCGTTCCGGTTGCCATTCGTCAGCAAATTATCGACAGTTATCAGCAACGGGGCATTCGCTGGTTGCAGGAGACCTTGCAACAGGAAGATCCATTGTATGCACAGCAAAGACCTCTGCAAAATCCACAGCGCATGATGCGGGCACTCGAAGTAAAAAGAAGTTCGGGGGCTTCCATTCTTTCGTATCAGTCTCAACAGCCTGCCTCAAGAGATTTTGACATCATATGGGTGGGACTGGAGTTGCCCAGGCCCTTGCTCAACCAGCGCATCGATGCACGGGTTGAGCAAATGATGGCGGAAGGGCTATTAAAGGAAGTGCAAGCTTGTTTGCCCTATCAACATTTTAATGCATTGCAAACAGTTGGTTATTCGGAGCTTTTTGATTATTTACAGCATCAATGTTCCTTAGAGGAAGCAGTTGCATTGATCAAAACACATACCCGACAATATGCCAAAAGGCAAATGACCTGGTTCAAAAAAAATCCGGATATTCATTGGTTTTCCCCTCAATTGGATGAAGTGAAAGCCTTTATTGACAAAGAATTGTCAGAAAGGCACAAAATTTAGCCCCTTTCCCCCTCAGATGTAAAATATTCTACAATGAAGTTGTTACTTTTGTGCGGTCAACGGATAGATATTTTCAATTATGAGCAAAGAACTAACTACAAGAGCCGCAGATTATTCGCAATGGTACAACGACTTGGTGATTAAAGGAGAACTGGCCGACTATTCTGCCGTTCGTGGGTGCATGGTGATCAAGCCATACGGGTATGCGCTTTGGGAGAACATGCGGGATCAACTTGACCGTATGTTTAAAGAGACGGGTCACGTCAATGCCTACTTTCCCTTGTTTGTTCCTAAAAGTTTGTTTGAAGCAGAAGAAAAAAATGCAGAAGGTTTTGCCAAAGAATGCGCCGTAGTGACCCATTACCGATTGAAAAATGATCCCAATCAAAAGGGCAAGCTGATTGTAGATCCTGAAGCTAAACTGGAAGAAGAATTGGTGATTCGCCCTACCAGCGAAGCCATCATCTGGAATACATACAAAGGATGGATTCAATCTTATAGAGACCTTCCTATTTTGGTGAATCAATGGGCCAATGTGGTTCGTTGGGAAATGCGTACTCGTTTGTTTTTGCGGACGGCTGAATTCTTATGGCAAGAAGGCCACACAGCCCATGCCACCAAAGAGGAAGCGGTGGAAGAAACCACCAAGATGCTCGATGTGTATGCAAATTTTGTGGAACAGTACATGGCTGTTCCGGTAATCAAAGGTGTGAAAACAGCCAATGAGCGATTTGCGGGTGCAGAAGACACGTATTGTATAGAAGCGCTGATGCAGGACGGTAAAGCATTGCAAGCTGGAACTTCTCATTTCCTTGGACAGAATTTTGCTAAGGCATTTGATGTACAGTTTTTAAATAAAGAGAACAAACAAGAATATGTGTGGGCAACGAGTTGGGGGGTTTCTACCCGTCTGATTGGCGCATTGATCATGGCGCATAGCGATGACCAGGGCTTGGTGATGCCACCCCGCATTGCACCGCTACAAGTAGTCATTGTACCAATTTACAAAGGAGAAGAAAGCAAACCCATTATTGATGAGAAGGTAGCTACCATTGTTCAGTCTTTGAAAGCATTGGGAATTTCAGTCAAGTATGACAACAATGACCATGCGCGTCCGGGTTGGAAATTTGCAGAATACGAATTGAAGGGTGTGCCGGTAAGGGTAGCGCTCGGTTTGCGTGATATAGAGAACAATGTAGTGGAACTTGCCCGAAGAGATACGAAGGAGAAAAAATCAGTTTCAATCGATGGGCTTGCAGGGTACATTCAGCAATTGCTGGAAGAGATACAGGAGAATATTTTCAATCGGGCATTGGCTTTCAGAAATGAAAACATACGAGAGGCCAATACCTGGGAAGAATTTGTCCAGTTGTTGGATACCAAGGCAGGATTTGTATCTGCGCATTGGGATGGAACAGGCGAAACTGAAGATAAAATCAAAGAGCAAACAAAAGCGACCATTCGTTGTATTCCACTTCAAAATACATTAGAAGCCGGTACTTGTATTTTAACCGGAAAGCCCAGCACCCAAAGGGTGTTGTTTGCAAGGGCTTATTAATTTAGCATCATATAACCTGGGATATTTTGGCTAGAAAAGAATCATATTGGCAAAAACACAAAGCCAGTCAGGGGGAAGATGCAGCAGAAAATCCTGTTAGAAAACTACATGCTCCCATAGACGAAGTCCTGAAATCAACTTTTGAAGCAGGCAAGGTTTTGCAAATCGACAAGCCACTGCACTGGACATCCTTTGATGTGGTCAGAAAGATCCGAAGTGCCATTCAAATCAAAAAAGTTGGTCATGCAGGCACCTTGGATCCGCTTGCCACCGGCCTTTTGATTGTGTGTACAGGCAAATTCACTAAACAGATCAATGAGTACATGGCCCAGGAAAAGGAGTACACCGGAACTTTTACCTTGGGTGCGGTTACGCCTACCTACGATTTGGAAAGCCAACCAGAACAGTTCAAAGACATTACATCGATTACTCCTCAGCAAGTGCATGCAGCTACCGAAGCGTTTATTGGAAACGTTCAGCAGATACCACCAATTTATTCAGCCATTAAAAAGAAGGGTACTCCTTTGTACGAATTGGCAAGGAGAGGAGAAGAGGTGGATTTGCAGCCCCGAACCATTTTCATTAAATCTTTTGAGATTGTTTCCATTGATTTTCCAATCGTTCATTTTCGAATTGTGTGTTCAACAGGAACGTATATTCGAAGCATTGCCCATGATTTCGGAGCGCAATTGGGTTGCGGAGCCTACCTGAGTTCACTCAGAAGAACGAGGATAGGTTCATTTGATGTCGCAAATGCCCTAGACTTAGATGCTTTTCTGGCATCCATCCAATAACATCCCTATTTTACCTGATTAGAAAGAGTAACCAATCCCAATGGTGAAATTAAAGTTCTCATACCGCCATTTTCGGTATTCGTCGTTATCCCCCTTGGTGAAAATTTTCTTGAACATATCACTGAAGCTGATGGAGGGTGCCTTCCATCCATCATTTTGGTAGAACAATTCAGGTCTTTTGAACCGAAAGCCAAAATCAAGTCGCACCACAAAATAGCTAAAGTCGAGTCGAAGTCCTGTTCCGGCAGAAACGCCCAATTGCCTGTAGAGGTTTTTAAGATTGAACTGTGCGGTATCGGTGCCGCCGATGACCTTGGTGTTTTTAAGGTTCCAGATGTTGCCAATGTCGGTAAAAATAGCTCCGCGCAATGTCAAGGTATTTGGAATGATTCGAGCAATGTCATACCGGTATTCAATATTCGCTTCCAATTGCATATCTCCGGTTCTGTCATTGAAAATGGTTTGATTGGAAGAGAATGGAATCAAAGGATTGCCACCAGGGCCAATCCCTCTCACAGGCCATGCGCGCATGCTGTTGCTTCCACCGCCAAAATATTGTTTAAAGAAAGGTAGCGTACGATTGGTGTCGCTACCCAACAAGGGAACACCGATCCCCATGAATCCCCGAAAAGCAAGAGATGTCTTGCTGTATTTAACGGTGTGCTTCACTTCCGCATCAAATTTTATATACCTTCTTTTGTATTTGTTGAAAGCAGGCAACAGGCCCCAAGTGAGTCCTGATTCTTCCACATTGAATCTTCTGGTAAATTCCTTTGATACGCTATGGGGGTGGGGCAGATTGGTGAGAGTTTTGGAAAAGCTGACATTCATGCCCGCCACAAAAGCAGTATTATAGGAAAACTTTAAAAATGGATTTTCGTTGAGGATGGTTCTGAAACTATCACTTTGATTGAGCAGGTTACTGAATTCGGTATTGAGCGGCGACCAGGTCCACTTCCAATTTTTCTGATTGGTGCCTGTCCAGCCCAATCCCATTTTTACGGTATGCAATTCGAACAGGTTGAGCCGGGTATTTTTTGCCAATCCCAGATTGATGAATGTTTCGCCGGTACTTCCTTCCCGTTTGCCTTTGAACAGCCTGGGAACTTGGGCAAAAATCAGTCTGGGAAAGGAGGTGGTGTTGTTGTAGCTAATTTCATTCGAATTGATAATGCTGCCTTTGGCTCCATCGCTTCCGTTGTTGAATTCAATACCGGCTCGAATGTTATGATTCATCCGGATGCCTTCTTTTGCCAGGTTTCTGTTGAGCAATGAAATATTGCCCGACAAACCAAAAAGATTTCCGGCCAGGATATTGCTGGTATTGCTGGAGGCAGAATAACTCAATTCAAGGGCTGTCTCAAATGCATACTTTTTGTTCGGTGTCATTTGAATCACCACATCCAATTGATTTTTTGCATTGGAAACCTCCACTACTTGAATATTGATGGTTTGCCAGATGCCTGCTTTGGTTAAATTGTAAATGGTGTTGTAGTATTCCTGTTGTTTGAAAACAGCCCCTGGAAGCAAGCTGATGTTTCTTTCATACACTTTATTCTTGCAAAAGGAGGAATGGTGCCGAATGATGAAATCTTTCGTATAAGAAACCCAAATTCCATTCGTGTCTGTCAGGTTGTCGCCAGCATGATAGTCGGGTAAAACAAACACATTTCTAATACGGTATTGCTGCAGTCTGGAAGAGTCAGTCGGTGGATTCAATACCACCGCCAGTCGAATCTGGGGCGAATCTTTTTTCTGTTGGGCTTCTGCAATCAATCTAAGTTGTTCAAATGGGTCGTCGTTCAAAGAAGTCAGTGCTTCAATGGAAGTGTCGCCCATTACTTTCAACTCAGCGGAAGTGAACTTATAATAGCCATTGTTTCGAAAACTATCCACCAGTCTATTCAGTTCTGTGATGACGGCTGTTTTGGTGATGGGCTCATTGATTCTAAGGTAAGAACCTGCCTCAAAATTCATCACTTTGGCCTGTAAATCTTGCTTTTTGAGCTGGTAATTGACTTTGTGAATCAACGTTGGTTTTCCTGGGTACACGTCGTAATGAACCGTTATTTTTTTGTGGTTGGTATCTGTATAATGATGAATAGAGGCATTGTAATAACCCAGGTGAAACAAAGAAGCGAGCATGTTGTTGGCGGAACTTGCAGTAAAGCTGCTATCGTATACAATCGGTTTTCTGATGACACTGAAAAAAATCAGTTTGCTGCTCATTTTTACTTTGGAGCTGTCATCCAATTGACCAAACAACCTTTCAGTCAATGCATTTTCCGCAACCCTGTTCAAATTTCCTCCCGTAACTTTGATTTCGTTTTTATAGAGGTAGTATTTGTCTTTTGGCGCTTTTTTTACAAATGGCTTGCCGCAAGAGGAAACGATCAATAAGAATACCATTCCGACACCGAAAAGGTAGTTTGAACGATTTAAAAACATAAGTTGCATAAAAATCATCGGCATGTTAAGCAAACCAATGGTCAAATATATTCAAAGTTTACAGCACAAAAAATTTAGGGATGAATTCAATGCATTTGTAGCTGAGGGTCCTAAAGTGGTGAATGAATTGTTGGCGGAGGGAAGTTTTGTGTGTAAGAAGGTACTGGCCCTGGACAATTGGATCAACAGTCTCGATGCGGATACGAAAGCTGTAATTGCCGGACAATTAGAAGAAGTGTCGCTGCAAGAATTGGAAAAAATATCAGGTTTGGCCACGCCCAATCAAGTTTTGGCTCTATTTGAAAAGAAACAATCGCTTGATGTTTTTGAAGTAGCGGGAAAGATTACATTGGTTCTTGAAGACATACAAGATCCTGGTAATTTAGGTACGATGATTCGGACAGCAGATTGGTTTGGTGTACAAAATATTATTTGTTCTAAGCAAACAGCCGATGCATACAACAGCAAAGTGGTGCAGAGTACCATGGCGAGTTTGGGCAGGGTCAATGTGCTGTACACCGATTTGTTGCCTTGGTTGGCTAAGCAAACCAAGGTTCAAAAATATGCGGCTACTTTGCAAGGTGATTCTGTTCACGCCACACCGTTGACTACAGAGGCTATCCTGTTGATAGGAAACGAATCGAAAGGCATTTCGGCTGAATTGTTGGATGTAGTAGACTATCAAATCATGATTCCCAAGTGGGGAGCAGCTGAATCTTTAAATGCAGCCGTGGCCACCGGCATTCTCCTGCAGGCATTCCGCCAATAAAGAATTATTTGAAATGAATGGCTTTTACAGGTCTTATTTTTCTGACCAGGAGCGTGGGTATGATAAGCATAGCAAAACAAATCATCAGGGTTATCACATCCACCAACAACACTTGCCACCATACCACCAATGCGCTGGCGGTAGACATGAAATAAGCTTCCTCATTTAATTGAATGAATCCCGTCTGTTGTTGCAGCCAGCAAAGGCCCAATCCCAACATAGTGCCCAGGCAGACTCCTACTATTGCAATCAGGGCGGAGTGGTACAAGAATATTTTTTGAATGCGCCAGTTGCTGGCCCCGATGGATTTTAAAATCCCTACCATTTGAGTCCTTTCCAATACCAAAATAATCAGACAAGTAATCAAATTGACGCCTGCTACAATCATCATGATGGTTAATAGGATGTTTTTGAGTTGGCCCTGGAGGTTCAGCCAATCGAAAATATTTGGGTAGATTTCCCGGATGCTTCTGCTGTACCAAGATTGTGGAAGCTCCTGGTATACTTTCTTGGCAACGATATCTGTTTGAGAATAGTCTTTCAGGTACACTTCATATCCGCCAATTTGATTCGGTTCCCAGTTGTTCAAACGCCTGATCAGGTTGATATCACAAAGAGCAAAATTTTTATCATACTCTTCTATGCCAGACTTGAATGTTCCGGCAATTCGAAGTTTTCGGGCTGTTTTGGATCCGTCTTCCCTGAAAAAGAAGACCAGCAGGCTGTCTCCGATGCGGGCGTTTAATTCCCGGGCAGTCGCTTGACTAATATTGATGTCTTTACTGTAGCCACTGTCTGCAAAATTCATCCATTGTCCGGCAGGTGAGAAATGATTCAAACGACTGAATGAGAAAGATCGATCAATGCCTTTGAGCAGAATGTTGGCAATATTGGTTTCAAATTTTAAAATACAGGACTTGGTGGCATAGCGTTCCACTGTAGCGGCTTCAGGAATGTTTTGTAAATAGTGCTCAACAGTATCGTTGATCTTGATGGGAGGTTGCTCTGCGATGTTGATCGATTCTCCTAGGTTTTGCTCCACCCGAATGTGTCCCCAAAATCCAAAAACCTTTTGGCTGATTACCTCTTGAAATCCATTGACAAAACTGAGCGCAACAATCATCACGGCCACACTCAGCGTAGTGGCTGCAATGGCGAGCCGAATGATAAACCTGGAAAAGGTTTGTTTGTTGGCTGCGGCAACTCTTTTGGCTATGAAAAATGACAGGTTCAATCCCTTATTATTTGGTATCTTTCAAAAGTAAAATAATAATGCTGTTTTATGGTGGCCAATTTACGTTATTCTCTTTTTGGTTGTTGTTTTATTCTGTTTCTTTCAGTCAATATTCAGGGACAATCTGTAGAAAAAATATATCGACCTTTTATCAAAACAGCTCAATTGTTTGAATATGGGAACCAGCAGGGGCTTCCGATATATACTTTGCGCAGCAACAATAAACTGGAATTGGAATTTGACGACTTGGAAGGGAATATAAAAAACTATTACTATACTTATGTGCTCTGTGATTATGATTGGCAGCCCGTTGCATACAGTGCTTTTGAATACATGAAGGGATTCACGCAGAATCGTATCAATACCTATCGGTTTTCTTCCATTGCCTTTACCCGTTACACCCATTATCAGGCCTTTTTGCCTGAGCAAAACTGTACGCCCACCAAGTCAGGTAATTATCTGTTGAAAGTGTTTTTGGATGGAGATACCTCCCAGCTTGTTTTCACCAAAAAACTCTATGTGGTGGAGCCGGTGGCGAGCATCAGTGCAGCTGTCGTTCAGCCTTTTACCCCTCAATTGTTCAATACCCATCAGCGGATTCGTTTCACAGCCAATATCAAAGGCCTCAACAGCTTCAGCGCCGCCCAGCAGGTTAAGGTAGTGATCATCCAAAACAACCGAAGCGATCGGACACAAAGAGACATCGCGCCTACGTATGTCAGGGGAAATGATTTGGAATACAATACCGAACAAGTGGCTGTTTTTCCTGGAGGTAAAGAATGGCGCTGGCTGGATATCAGGAGTTTTAAATTGCTTACCGATCGAATTGACAGCACTGCTTTCACCCGAACAACCACAGATTTTTATCTAAAAACTGATGTGGATCGTTCTGGCCAGCGATATGTCTACTTCGCCGATTACAATGGTCAGTTCAATATCGTTACCTATGAGTCCATCAATCCTTTTTGGCAGGGTGATTATGCCACTGTTCATTTTCGTTTCGTTGCACCCGAAGGATGGGAGAAAGAAGGGAAGGAGCTCTATCTAGCCGGTGCCTTTACCGGGTATCAATTAACCGATGAGTGGAAACTACAATACCAACCCGAACACAATCGATATGAATGCAAAGCATTTCTAAAGCAAGGGTATTATAATTACACGTATGTAGCGGTTGATAAGACCCGTCCCAATCAAGTCATCGACCTCGAAGGCAATTATTGGGAGACAGAAAATCAATATACCATCCTGATGTATTACCGTTCATTTTCAGATCGCAACGACCAGCTCATAGGGGTGAGTTCCATCAATGCCAGAGCCG
>CAZCCN010000035.1:8822-11547 GCA_964497085.1 uncultured Ferruginibacter sp. | reverse complement strand
TTTTAGCTTAGGAAACATCCAGTTTACTGATAATTCTGGATCGCTTTTGAATCAATTTCGTCCACGCGAATTTGCTTTCGATGCAGGATATTCAAGAAAACTATCTAATAAGATTGGATTGGGTGTGGCGCTTCGTTACATCAGTTCTGATCTTGCAGGTGGTACAGTGAATGGTGTAAGCTACAAGAAAGCTTCTTCTATAGCAGGAGATGTTCATTTCTTCTACAAGAACACCAAGGCAGATGGCAATGGCATTGATTTTGGCGCCACCCTGAGCAATTTGGGTTCTAAGATTTCTTATACCAGCGACGCTTCTCAAAAAGACTTTATCCCTGCCAATTTGGGTGTGGGCGCTGTTTACAACAAAGTATTTGACGCAGATAGCAAAATCACTTTTGCCCTGGACTTGAATAAATTATTGGTTCCTACTCCGCCTGTACAAGGTACAATGACTGATTCAGAATATGCGACGGCTTTGGAAGATTACAGAACAAAAGGAGTGGTTGCCAGCTGGTTCAGCTCTTTGGGTGATGGAGACGATTTGAAAGAAGTGACTGCCTCTTTGGGTGCTGAATACTGGTATAAAAATCAATTTGCTTTCAGAGCAGGTTATTTTTATGAAAACAAATTGAAAGGAGACCGCAGATACCTGACATTGGGTGCAGGTTTGAAATACAACATGTTTGGATTGAACTTCTCTTACTTGTTGCCTTCTGGTTCTGGTATCAGCAGAAATCCATTGTCTAACACTTTGCGTTTCACTTTGCAGTACAACCTAGATAACAAATAAAATGTCTTAATAAAAGTAAAAAGCGTTTCTGTAACCGGAAACGCTTTTTTATTTTTGTAGCCTAAACCCATTTCAACATGTCATATAGAATAGGTTCCGGGGTGGATTTTCACCAGTTTGCTGCCGGAAGAGAGTTGTGGATTGGCGGTGTTCACATCCCACACCACAAAGGTGCGTTGGGACACAGCGATGCAGATGTGTTGTTGCATGCCATTTGTGATGCCATGCTGGGTGCACTGGCTTTGGGGGATATTGGGCTGCATTTTCCGGACACAGATGCTGCCTATAAAAACATCGACAGTAAAATTTTATTACAAAAAACCGCTGCACTGATTCATGAAAAAGGCTATAGAGTCTTGAACATTGACAGCACGCTTTGCCTCGAAGCACCCAAAATAGCCCCACACGTTTCAGCCATGCAAGCCTGCATTGCAAGTATCTTATCGCTTCAACCGACAGATGTTTCTATCAAAGCCACCACCACCGAGAAAATGGGTTTTGTCGGAAGAGAGGAAGGGCTTGTGGCCTATGCAACTGTGTTACTCCAACAAATCACCCCTTAAACCATCATGGATATGCAGGAAGAAGTGATTGTGAAAATCATCAACGAATCAGGCAATGAGATTCCTGCCTACGCAACAGCCGGATCTGCCGGAATGGATATCAGGGCATTCTTACAAGAACCCATTCAGTTGCAACCCTTGGAACGTAAGCTGATTCCAACAGGAATTTATTTGGAAATACCGCCCCATTATGAAGTGCAGATTCGTCCAAGAAGCGGACTGGCATTCAAACAAGGACTGACTTGTCTCAATACACCCGGTACCATTGACAGTGATTACAGGGGGGAAGTGAAAGTGCTTTTGGTCAACTTGAGTGATCAAGTGCAGACAATCCAAAACAATGAACGCATTGCTCAATTGGTATTGGCCAAAACAGAGAAAGCACAACTGCAAGTGGTGCAACAATTGAATGAGACAGACCGAGGTTCAGGCGGTTTTGGTCATACAGGTAAATAATTATCGAACATGAAAAATATTTTGATTTCTTTTTTTTGCTTGACCACTTTGGTGCTGTACAGCTGTCAAACAACCAGGCACATCAACAGCGCCATTTCCAAAAAGGCCATGTTGATGGAAAAGCAAAACAAGGAAGATTCAATCAAGGATGTGACGTCTTGCTTAGCTCAATTTAGAGCCAACCGAATCGATTTTAAAACCTTTTCGGCTAAAATAAAAGTCGAATCTTCCGACAACAAAGGTAAAAATCCCGACATCACCGGTGTGGTCCGGATCATCAAGGACAGTGCCATTTGGATGTCATTAACCGCTACTTTCTTGAACATAGAGGTATACAGGGTGCTGATCACTAAAGACAGTGTAATCCTGGTGAACAAGCAAGACAAGGAAGTAAAACGCCGGTCGTTGGATTATTTACAGGAGATTACCCAGATTCCTTTTGATTATTATACGTTGCAGGATTTGATCATTGGCAATCCTATTTTTTTTGCAGACAGCGTCAATGCTTTTAAAAGAAAAGAAGATTGTATTCTGCTATCAACGATTGATCCGTATTTTAAAAACCTGTTCACCCTTACCACGGATTCCAAATTGATGCTGCACAGCAAGATGGATGATGTTGATCTTACCCGAAGCAGAACGGCAGACATCACGTATGCCGATTATGAAAATACCACCGGGCAATTCTTTTCCACGTCAAGAGAAATCACCGCGTCTGAAAAGAACCGAATCAACATTCACTTGCTATACAAGCAGTATGAGTTTAACAAAGAATTATCGGTTGGTTTAACCATCCCTAGAAATTATAAGCGCAAATAATCTTTATTTGCAGGTGAATTGATTTGATTGTTATTTTTAATTTGCAATGTATTTTTGCTTTGTCCAATAAAGTCCATACATGAGTAAACTCATTCTT
>CAZCCN010000035.1:358-8812 GCA_964497085.1 uncultured Ferruginibacter sp. | reverse complement strand
TTTTTCTGCACAGTTAGCTCAGTGGTAGAGCGGTACGTTTACACCGTATTGGTCCAGCCTGTCTCCGATGTCACATGCCCAGCCCCAAACCCGCGAAGAGCTGGAAAAGCAAAGAGCTCAATTGAAAAAGGAAATTGAAGAAACGGAATTGCTGTTGAATAAAAACAAATCTGCCACCAAACAGAGTTTGCTTCAATACAAATTGATTGCTGATAAAGTTAATCTTCAAAACAGAATGATTGACAACATCAATAAAGAGCTGAATCGGCTAGACGACAATATGTACCTCATATCAAGAGATATTCGTCGATACGATCGGTTGCTGGACACCTTGAAGACGGAGTATGCCAAAAGCATGATTTATGCATACAAAAACCGCAGCAGTTATGATTTTATGAATTTTATTTTTTCAGCTGCTAATTTCAATGATGCCATCAAAAGAATTTCTTATTTAAAAAGCTATCGGAATTACAGGGAAATGCAGGGGCAGAATATTCTTCGTACCCAAGACCTCCGAAAGAAGAGGATAGTCGACTTGCATGGAGCCAAGATGGAAAAAAATGCTGTATTGGAAGTGCAGAGCAAAGAGAAGGCCATCCTGGAAGTACAAAGAAAAGAGAAAGATAAAATCGTTGCCGACCTAAAAAAACAGGGCAAGCAATTGAACAATCAAATCGCTGCCAAAAGAAAGCAAATGCAGCGTGTCAGCAATGAAATTGCTGCAGCCATCAAAAGGGCGCAGGAAGAAGCCCGTAAAGATGCGATGGTCAAAGCCGCCGCGGAAAGAGAACGTTTGAGAAAAGAAGCGGAAAAGATTGCTAAAGCCAATCCTACTGGCGAAAATAAAACCACCACCAAGCCCGTCATCGAACCCACGAAGAAACCTGAGCCGGCCCGAATGGAAAGTGTGCTGTTGAATGCAGACAATATCGAACTGAACGCCAATTTTGAAAGAAACAGGGGTGCGCTGCCGTGGCCATTGGATCGGGGGGTTGTGTTAATGCATTACGGAGCCAATACTTTGCCCAGCGGAAGCGTGTTAGATGTTGCCTCAGTAACCATTTCAGCAGATATTGGCACACAGGTGAAAGCGGTTTTTGAAGGAATGGTAACTGCCATAAAGCCAATTGACGATATGTTGGTGGTTATTATTCAGCATGGCAGGTATTTCACCACTTACAGTAATTTAACAGGGGTGACCGTTCAAAAAGGTCAAAATGTTCGCACAGGGCAGGTATTGGGAAGGGTAGCCGCCAATTTTGATGGCATCGGCGCCATTGATTTTTACATCAGCAATGAAAGCAGCAACTACGATCCAGAAAAGTGGCTTCGTAGAAAATAACTCAGGACACCAATCGATTGTACAAGGCTTCGTATTGGGGTACGATGCTATCTATATCAAATTCTTTGGCCTGTATCAATGCGTTTTTCCTAAAGGTATCATGCACTGTTTCATCTGATAAAATCAACAATGCTTTTGCTGCCATTTCTTTCACGTCGCCTACTGGACACATGAATCCGGCTTGTCCCAGTGATAAAATTTCAGGCAAACCCCCAGCATTGGTCAGAATCACCGGAACTTCTGCTGCCATCGCTTCCAGGGCAGCCAGTCCAAAACTTTCATACTCACTGGGTAGCAAAAACAAATCGGCAATCGGCAGGATGTCTTCCATCTGTTCTTGTTTGCCCAAAAAGATGATATCATTGCCAGTGGGGCAGTGACGGGTAAAATCTTCAATGGCGGCCCTGTCGGGTCCATCGCCAATCAACAACAGTTTACTCGGAATGCTTTTGTTCACCTGCAAAAATATATCCACCACATCTTTTACTCTTTTTACTTTTCTGAAGTTTGAAGCATGTACAATGATTTTTTCATTCTTGGGGGCAATGCTTTGTTTGAAAGCAGCGATGGGTTTTTTATTAAACCGCTTCACATCTACAAAGTTGTAAATGACTTCGATGGGCTTGTTGATTTCGAAATTTTTATATGTCTCTTCTTTCAAATTGTTTGAAACAGCTGTGAGGATGTCGCTTTCTTCCATCGAAAATGTTACCACCGGGCTGTAGGTTTTGTCTTTTCCAACCAAAGTGATATCTGTTCCGTGCAAAGTAGTGATGACTGGAATCTTTTTTCCTTGCTTGGACAAAATTTGTTTGGCCATATAAGCAGCAGCGGCATGAGGAATGGCATAATGTACATGCAGCACATCAATCTGGTGGTTGTTGACGATGTCTACCATGCTACTGGCCAAAGCGGTTTCATACGGCGGAAAATCGAACAGTGGATAGGTGGGCACACGCACTTCATGGTAAAAAATATTGGCATGAAAACCGCTGAGTCTTACCGGTTGCTGGTAGGTAATGAAATGTATATTGTGGCCTTTTTCTGCCAAGGCTTTACCCAATTCTGTTGCCAAAACGCCGCTGCCACCAAATGTAGGATAGCATACAATTGCTATGTTCATAAAAGCTGATTAAGGAAAGAATGATTCACCCTGCAATTTACCATTTTACCAGCTGATACAACTGAATTGTTTAAGTTTGTTGCTACAAATCATTTCCCATGTTGAGAAGACTTTTATTGCTGTTCCTGTGTCAGTTGCTTGCAGTGGCTGCTTATTGCCAACAAGCTGATTCTGCCGTCATTCAAAAACTGTACGAACATATTATGACTCGAGGAGAGGCCTACGAACAGTTGCGCTACCTCTGCAAGCAAATCGGTCCTCGATTAAGCGGCTCTGTAAATGCGGAAAAGGCGGTATATGCTACGGCTGCTATGCTGAAACAGGCGGGGGCGGATACGGTTTACCTACAACCTTGTATGGTCCCCCATTGGGTAAGGGGAGCCAAAGAGTCGGGGTTTATTCAATTGTCTAATCGAAACAAAATCCCCTTGCAACTCTGTGCTTTGGGTAATTCAATTGGCACATCTGGTCAAGGTGTTCGGGGTGAGGTCATTGAAGTGAACAGCATGGAAGCGTTGCATCAATTGGGCCGATCGAAAGTGGCCGGTAAGATTGTTTTTTTTAATATTCCGATGAATCCTGCTTATCTAAATACGTTTCAGGCATACGGAGAAAGCGGTATCGGAAGATGGGACGGTCCTGCCCAAGCAGCCAAGTATGGCGCAAGGGGCGTATTGGTTCGCTCGCTGTCGAGTAACGAAGACGATTATCCGCACACCGGCTCAACCACTTACAATGATTCATTTCCCAAAATACCGGCTGCGGCGATTGCCACAAAAGATGCCACCTCATTAAGCCAACTCTTGCAGCAGGAGAAGGGCGTTTTCGTTTGGTTCAAAACCAATTGTCAAATGCTTCCGGATCAACCATCTTTCAATGTGATTGGTGAAATTCGTGGAACAGACTATCCTGCCGAAATCATTACCGTGGGAGGTCACTTGGACAGCTGGGATTTGGGAGAAGGGGCTCACGATGATGGTGCAGGTTGTGTTCAATCGATTCAAGTGATCCAATCTTTTCACCAAATGGACCTTCGACCCAAGCGCACCATTCGGGCAGTAATGTTCATGAATGAAGAAAATGGGGGCAGAGGAGGAGATGCTTATTTGGCTTTCGCTCAATCAAAAAACGAAAAACATGTGTTTGCCCTGGAAAGCGATGAAGGAGGCTTCACCCCCCGTTTTTTCAGTTTCGATGTGTCTTCTTCAGCATTCAACCGATTGGTTCAATGGAAACCGCTGTTCTATCCATATGGTGTGTACGATTTTGTACAAAACGGAAGCGGCTCCGACATAGAACCCTTAAAATCATTGGGCACCCCATTGGCTGCATTGCATCCGGACAGTCAGCGCTATTTTGACGTGCACCACGCCGCCAGTGATCGATTTGAATCGGTGAGCAAAAGAGAATTATTGCTGGGAGCGGCCAATATTGCTGCCTTGATTTATTTGGTGAGCGAGCACGGATTGTAAGTGCTTCATTGGCCCGCGTAGAGTAAAAAAATAGCAGGTACTTTATGCAATTCAGGTACGCTGTTTTTCCAATCAGCCACAGTCTTCGTATGGATTTGTTCATCCACTCCGGTAACATTCGAAGCGATGCACAGTTGCGTGTTTTTTTGGCAGTGTTGCAACAAAGAGGCAACCAGCTGATTGTTGCGGTAAGGTGTTTCTATGAAAATCTTGGTGCTGCTGTTTTTTTGTGAATGGGTTTCCAGCTCTTTAATTTTTTTGATTCGTTCGGCATTGTCAATAGGCAGGTAGCCAACAAATTCAAATTGTTGTCCGCTCATGCCACTGGCCATCAATGCCAACAAAATGGAGCTGGGGCCTACCAACGGACGAATGGTGCAGTGTAACGCATGTCCAATTGCTACCAATCGCTGACCAGGATCTGCAACGCCCGGACATCCTGCTTCACTGATGATGGCTATGTGTTGGCCCTTTTGAATGGCTTTGGTAAACGCTTCCACCACCTCGTTTTCTGATTTATGAATGGTGTGCCATTCAAATGCGTCAATCACCACCGTCGCATCCATAGATTTCATAAACCTTCGGGAAGTTCTTTCGTTTTCTGCAAAGATGACCTGGCATTGTTGCAGGGCTTCCATTACATACAACGGAATGGTTTCTTTGGCTTCGTCGGCCAGAAATGAGGGAACAAGATATATGGTGGATGGCATATTAATGAAAGATTACATTGTTTTCTTTGGCACGATGCAAGCTGATAGTGGCCGCCACCACCGCATAGGTAGGAGCGAAAATCCATCCAATGATTGGAACGGCATGTAGGGCATAAAAAACAATTCCATTTCCAATAGCCAATCCTTTGTGGTTTCCAATTAAAAAAATGCTTTCATTGGCACTCAGTTGATTGCGTTCGCTGCTGTAATCGAGCATGGAAAAACCCAGGTAGTAGCAATCCACCAATACCATCATGACAGGGGTAGCCCAACCAATCAATGGGATAAAAGAAAGGACGACAATACTGATCAGGTAAACTGTTTGCCAGACAGCATTTCTGCCTGCAATATTGATGGCCCTCGTAATGTCAACAAGGTATTGTTTCAGATTGAATTCAAATGTTTTGCCGGTTAGAATGCTCTCTGTTTTTTCGCTCAAATAAGCAAATGCCGGAGAGCCGATGATTAAAAAAGCAAACTTGAACAAAGAAAAATAAAAGAGCAGCAGCAACAGATGCAGGGTGATTTGACCTAATATGAACAAGAAGCTCAGCCAGCTATCCTGCATTTTTTCAAGCCAGTTTTTTGCCCCAATATTGAATAACATCCATTCAATGGCGTCATTGCTAGATGTCCAAAAAAAATAAAAACCAAAGACAAACAAGATGCTATACACCACCCCGGGTATCAGGATCCATTTCCACAATCGATTTTGAACGATAAATCGATGGGCCTCAAAATACGCTCGTATGGCAATGATGATTTCTTTTAGCATGGATGGGCTTTTAGGAATTGTCTAATGAAAGACCGATCATTCTCTTTAGGCAATGATCCATTCACAAAAAGATCGATTGGATAAAATTAAAATTTAGGGCAAGGAATGCCTTTGGCTACTGTGCGGTTCATGATATAAATAAGCGAAAATTCAGAACCGCCCCTATTGCCGGAAGCAGATTTCAAATCGCTGATATTGATATCATAGGTAGCGCCAATTCTGAGTCCGCCAAATTCCAATCCCACATAGGGTATGATGGCATCTTTCACACGCATCCAAGAACCGATGTACACATTGGTAGGGTTCTCATCGCTTCTGTTTGCATTGATTGACAAGGCGGCACCAAGAACGGTTTCGCTTGATTTATTTTGTATTTGATGGATGGCAGAGAGATTCACGTTCAACATGTCGCCCACGGGTAAGTAGCCACCCGCATGTACGGTTACCCTGCTGGTGAGGTTCCAATTATCTTGCAAGAAACTTACTTTAGGTTTATTGATGTGATAGGCAGACACCCCTAGATAATAGTTGTTCAATCCGTTGGTAGATCCAGAAAACAAAACACCTGCATTCAGGTCAAAATAACTTGGATTTTGAAAGGGTCTAAGGTATTCTGCTGAAGTGCCTTGTACAAATCCGTTTTGTTGCAACTCATCTTCAAAAGTCAGTTTGCTCAGGTCCAAGTTCATACTGGAGTAAGTAGCTTGAAATCCGGCACCAATGGTATTGTATCCGTTTTCGTCAATCGCTTTGTGGTAGGAGATGGATGCAGAACCGTAATTCAATTTTAATGCATTGCTGGCACTGGCATCTGACAATCCGGATAGACCGATACCAAACACATCTCCTTCAGGTATAATATTTTTTAATATGGGAAAGTCAATGGAGGCGCTCGTGGTTACATATGCTTTGGGAATGGAGGGCCATTGATCTCTGTGGTTGGCTGCAACTCGCCATTGGCCGTTGAATTTTCCTGTGAAGGCAGGATTCAGGGTTAAAGGAGAGGCAAAAAATTGTGAAAAGTGTGGATCCTGTGCTTTTAATCCAAGCGTTGCCACCAATAAACAGAGTAATAAAAAGTTTTTTCTCATCATCATTGCATTGCGAAACTTAAAGGTAATAAAATTGATGCAAACTCATTTCATGCAATTGCAAAGTTTTTCGTTTCCTGATTCCTTTCAAGCAACTTATCGTACACAGAGATACAAATATATTAAAATATTAATATGTTAATATGGAAAGAGGGCAAACAGGTAGTAAAGTACCAGAAGCAGTTTACTGTTGCATTTTGGTGCCGTATGCTAGGTCACCAGCATCTCCCAAACCCGGAACGATATAACCTTTGTTGGTCAGCTCATTGTCGATGGCTCCACACCAAATGGTGGCATGAGGAAATGCTTTTTGAACAGCGTCAATGCCGACTGTACAGGCAATGGCGCAAACAACGTGCAAGGGTTGAAAACTGCCATATGCTTTCAAATGTTCAATTGATTTAACCAAAGAGGCACCTGTGGCCAGCATGGGATCGCTGATGATCAATATCCTGTTCTCCAAACTTGGGCAACTAATATACTCTAGACTGATGTCGAAGCTTCCGTCCGGATGGTGTTTGCGGTAAGCGCTTAAAAAGGCATTGTCAGCTCGGTCGAAGTAATTCAATAATCCATTGTGCATGGGAAGCCCCGCCCGCAGGATGGTTGCCAATACGGGTTGATTTGTCAAAACCTTGCAGCGAGCAGTTCCCATAGGGGTGGTGATGTCAGCATCTGATGCATCCAATTGCTTGCTGATTTCGTATCCGATCACTTCGGCAATTCTTTCCAGGTTTCTTCTAAAGCGCATGCGGTCTTGTTGCACGTCCACATTTCTGAGTTCAGAGACCCAATTGCTGACCAATGAATGTTGCTCACTGAGGTTGATGACCATTGTACATTGTTTTTAACATGAATAACTTCAAACAAATCTATAATAATTTCACTTAGCATTGATAAATTTGAATAATTCTTATCAACATGTTTCATCACTTTTACTGATTCATATGAAAAAACTAATTCATGGCTATTTGATGGCAGTTTTGTTTGTATCGGCTTGCCATTCCAAAAAGGATTCCAATGCCCGTCAAGACAATTACGAAACCAGCAAAATGACCATCGAAGAAATCGAACAGAAAAAACCACTTCGCTTTTTGTCGGTGGATGGTAAAAACAAAAAGAATCTCATTGGCCAGACAGTGGTCAAAGGCCAGATTCACAGCACAGCCTCTGTGGTATCATACAAGGATATTGATGTGAAGCTGTCTTTTTACAGCAAAACGAATGCGTTGCTGGAAGAAGACCATGAAATCATTTACGAAACCATTGGGCCCGGTGAAGAACTGTCTTTCAAATCAAAATATTTTGCCCCCAAAGGAACGAGTAGGGTAGAACTGAAGATAGATGGGGCGTCTGCAGCAGAATAGCAATCAGCCAAAAATTTCTTGTTCCTTTTTGCTTGCCCAAACAGACCACATCAAGATCAGATAAAGGCAAACCGATCGCCATCAAACAATCCCCGGTCACTTAATTTAACATGCGGAATCACCAACAGTGCCATGAAAGACAAAGTCATGAACGGTGCAGAAAGATGGCTACCCAAGGTCGTCTACCGCACTAATGCCTCCGCCTGCAGCAATCACTGCATTTACGGCTTTGCAAAGGGATTCATCATCCACCCCCACTGCCACAATGTTGTGGCTATCGTGCGCAACCGATGAGGCGATGGCCCCTCTTTTCAATCCTGTATTGGTAATGAATGCTTTCGAAATGGGTGCATCTTTATATCGATTCACCACCACGATTTTCAAAACATCTTTTTCTACGTCGCTGATGATTTGGTTTTGTGAAAGGGTAGGTGCCACATTTATTTTATTGGTAATGAGCTGGCCATCCAGCGCTTCGATGGCAACCAATTCTTTTTCCCCTTGGTGCAAAAGCGTGAAGTCTTCGATTGTTTTTTTTCGACATGTAAACTGATTGATGATGCCGGCAGGGGGC
>CAZCCN010000035.1:0-348 GCA_964497085.1 uncultured Ferruginibacter sp. | reverse complement strand
GATTTGCCATTCTCTGCCACTATTTTGCCGTCGATATAGGTAGCGGCCACTGTAAATTCGGTCAAGTTGTTTACCACAATAAAATCGGCTGCATCGCCGGCTCTGAGCAATCCTACTTCCATTTGGTAATGCATCACCGGATTGATACAAGCAGCTTGCAATACCTTGAACACAGAAATACCTTTTTTCACTGCCCTGGCACAAAGTTGATTGATGTGCCCTGCTACCAAGCTGTCCGGATGTTTGTCATCACTGCAAAACATTATATGATCAGCATGGTCATGAAGCAATTCAATCAATGCTTCAAAATTTTTAGCAGCGCTCCCTTCTCTAATCAGGATTTTCATT
>CAZCCN010000034.1:10078-11651 GCA_964497085.1 uncultured Ferruginibacter sp. | reverse complement strand
TAAGAAGATGACTGCAAGCTTCGGAAAGTGTCGTACAATTAAAAAGCCTTCCGACGGGAAGGCTTTTTAAGGGAAATATAGTAAAAAGATTACGGCGCTTTTTTAGCAGCTGCAGCTTTTTTGGCTTTTGCCTCCATCATTCTTTTTTGTTCTTCGTTCATTGGCTTTGCCGGAATTTCTTTTTTGGTTTCAGCAGCAGGAAGTTTGCTGTAATCTTCAGGTGTCAACACTTCGCCTCTGATGGTAATGCTTTTGACTTCATCAATACCAGCGAATTTCACAGTCAAATGCTTTTCAAACATGTTCAGGTTTTTTGCATTGTAAGTGGCTTTGATGTAACCGGTTTTACCTGGTCCAATGGGCTCTTTGGTATAATCTCCGATGGTGCAACCGCAAGTTGGGTTGGCCGCTTCAATGATAAGTGGTTCTTTGCTGATGTTGGTTACTTCGAATACAGCCGTGGTAGGATTGTCTTGTTTCAATTTCCCCAAATCAATAACTTCAGACTTGAATTTGGCTACTTCATCAGCCTTTTTTTGTGTTTGAGCAAATACACCAGTAGTAAGAACCAATGCTGCCAAAGCGAGTGTAATTTTCTTCATTGTATTGTTTTTAGTTTAGATATAAAATAATTAAGGTTTTTTATTCTTTCAGTTCGTTCCCGGCATTGTTAATCGGAGCACTGCTGGAGGGCGTTTTCCATACTTCCCCTTTGATAGCGATTTGCTTCGTTTGGTTTTCATTGTAGGTGATGGTGATTATTTTATTAAAGGCACCTTCACTAGCTGCATTGTAACCCACTTTTATGCTACTCTTTCCTCCCGGCGCAATTTCTTTGTCTTTTTCCCATTCAGGTGTCGTGCACCCGCAACTGGCTTGTACCGTCACCAGCTTCATGGGTTTTTTACCCGTATTTACAATTTCAAAATTATGGTGAACCGGCTTTCCTTGTGGAATTTTTCCAAAATCATACAACTCTTCATTCACTTTCAAGGAGCTATCCTTGCTCACGGTTTGTTGGGCAAAAGCTCCCGAAGAGACAACGAATAACAGACAGATAATCAGAAAT
This sequence comes from uncultured Ferruginibacter sp., assembly GCA_964497085.1. Taxonomy (GTDB): domain Bacteria; phylum Bacteroidota; class Bacteroidia; order Chitinophagales; family Chitinophagaceae; genus Ferruginibacter. The sequence continues at coordinate 10,582 of CAZCCN010000034.1, read as the reverse complement.
TTTCTCATGGTGTAATTAGGGTTGTAAATATACAAAAAGGTATACGAATCGGATAAATTGACCCTGTCTTTATAGATTTTTAACAAACCGCTTTGAAATTGCTATTTTTGGCCAATATTTGCCTACTTTATGGAGTCAATAATCATCGGAATGGAAGAACAGGATAAATTAAGTTTTGATCATTTTAAACAGGCAGTGCTCAATGATTATCAAATTTGCTGCCAAAGCCGTGAAACGAGTCTGTTGGGCAGAAAAGAAGTACTGACCGGAAAGGCAAAATTTGGCATTTTTGGCGACGGAAAGGAAGTGGCGCAGGTAGCGATGGCCAAGTTTTTCAAACCAGGTGATTTTAGAGCAGGGTATTATAGAGACCAAACCTTTATGTTTGCATCAGGCTTGGCAACCGTAGAGCAATTTTTTTCTCAGCTCTATGCTGATTCGGATGTAAATAACGATCCGTTTAGCGGCGGCCGACAAATGAATGCCCATTTCGCTACCAAATTG
>CAZCCN010000034.1:0-10067 GCA_964497085.1 uncultured Ferruginibacter sp. | reverse complement strand
AATCTCAAAAATGTTTCCAGTGATATTGCTCCCACAGCGGGTCAAATGACCCGGGCGCTGGGCCTTGCCTTTGCCTCAAAACTTTTCAGAAATGTAGAAGCCTTGCACGAATTGAAACATTTGAGCAATCAAGGAAATGAAGTGTGCTTTTGTACCATCGGTGATGCCTCCACGAGTGAAGGCCCTTTCTGGGAAACCATGAACGCTGCCGGGGTATTGCAGGTGCCCTTGGCTGTTTTTGTTTGGGATGATGGATACGGAATTTCGGTTCCTAAGAAATACCAAACCACCAAGTCGTCTATTTCAGAGGCCCTGGCTGGATTGCAAAAGAAAAGTGGTACCAATGGCATTGATATTTATAAATTAAAAGGATGGGATTACGCAGGCATGTGCGAGGTGCTGGAGCATGCCATCCAAAAAATAAGGGATACCCATACCCCCGCCTTGTTTCACATCGAAGAATTGACTCAGCCACAGGGCCATTCAACTTCAGGTAGCCATGAACGTTACAAAGATTCGGACCGGTTGTCTTGGGAGAAAGAATGGGATGGTTTAAAGCAGATGAGGAGTTGGCTTATCGATAACCAGTTGGCTACTGAAGAAGAGCTGACAGCCATTGAAACCCATGCTGTTCAATTTGTGAAAGAAAGCAAACAAATGGCCTGGGAAAAATACGCAAGTCCATTGAGGGAAATGGTGCAACAAGCAGTCCGTTTGTTAAACGAAGCAGCGAATCTGCATCCTGAAATGCCTGCCCTGATCAATGGTTTGAATGCTTTGCGCGAACCGATGCGAAGAGATGTTCTAAAAGCCCTTGCTGCTGCTATTGATCTGCTCGAACCGGCTAATGCTGCCACCACAGCTATCCGGGCGCATTATCAATCATTAAAAAATGCAAGTGAACAATTGTACGATGCCCATTTGTACAATGAAGGTCCTGCTTCTGCCCTGCGTGTTCAAGCTATCCCTGCTTATTACGAAGACCATTCTCCTGTGGTGAATGGATATGAAGTATTGAATCAGTATTTTGACCAGCTCTTCAGTACGAATCCCAAAGTAGCCGCTTTTGGAGAAGACCTGGGGCATATTGGTGATGTGAACCAGGGTTTCAGCGGACTTCAGGAAAAGCATGGCATTCAGCGCATATTCGATACCGGTATCAGAGAATTGACCATCATGGGACAAGGCATCGGAATGGCCTTAAGGGGCTTGCGACCGATTGCAGAAATTCAGTACCTCGATTATTTGCTGTATGGTTTACAGCCCCTCAGCGATGATGTGGCCACCACGCATTTTCGCACCGTCGGACAGCAAAGTGTACCCCTCATTGTCCGCACCAGGGGCCACCGGCTGGAAGGCATCTGGCACAGCGGTTCGCCCATGGGTATGATTGTACATGCTTTAAGGGGCATGTATGTTTGTGTTCCCCGAAACATGACACAGGCTGTTGGAATGTACAATACCTTGTTGCAAAGCAATGATCCCGGATTGATCATCGAATGCTTGAATGGCTATCGTTTAAAAGAAAAATTACCTGCCAATCTATTGGCCTTTACCGTGCCATTGGGGGTGCCTGAAATCGTGAAACAAGGGGAGGACGTGACCATTGTGAGCTATGGCTCTACCTTGCGAATTGTGCAGGAAGCGGCAGAAAAATTGCAGCAGCAACATATCTCTTGTGAAGTGGTGGATGTACAAACCTTATTGCCTTTTGACATCCATCACGCCATTGCGCAATCGTTGCAAAAAACCAATCGAATTCTGTTCGTCGATGAGGATGTGCCAGGTGGTGCAGCCGCCTATATGTACAATAAAGTGATGGAGGAGCAACAAGGCTATCGGTTGTTGGATGTAGCCCCACGTACCCTGACAGCAAAAGCCCACCGACCCAGTTACGGAAGCGACGGCGATTATTTTTCAAAACCCAATGTGGAAGATGTCATCAGGGTAGTGAAAGAGATGATGGCTGAATAAGCCATCGCTCCCTTGAGGATTATTTCAAGTTGTGGTATACTTTCTGTACGTCTTCGTCTTGTTCCAGCTTATCGACCAACTTCAACACTTCTTGGGCGGCTTCTTCTCCCAATTCAACCGTATTGACAGGTATCCTCGTCAATTCAGCGGTCACTACTTCAATTCCTTTTTCTTCGAGTGCTTTACTCATGTTTCCAAATTCATTGAAAGCAGTGCGAATAATTATATTCCCTTCTGCGTCTTCTCCGATTTCTTCCAATCCAAAATCTATCAACTCCAATTCCAATTCCTCAATGTTTAATCCGGCATTTTTGACCTTAAACTCACCCATACGGTTAAACGTAAATGCAACGCTTCCGCTGGTGCCCAATGTGCCGTTGCCTTTGGTAAAGTGCATGCGGACATTCGCAACGGTCCGGGTAGAATTGTCAGTGGCAGTTTCTACCATGATGGCGACGCCATGGGGGGCGTATCCTTCGTATACAATTTCATCGTAATTGGTGGTGTCTTTGCCCATGGCCCGCTTAATCGCAGCCTCCACCCTGTCTTTGGGCATATTGCATGCTTTTGCATTGATATAGCATCTTCTCAGTGCGGGGTTGTTATCGGGGTCCGGACCGCCACTTTTCACCGCAATGGCGATTTCTTTTCCAATACGGGTAAAGTTTTTGGCCATTTTATCCCAGCGGGCGAACATGGCACTTTTTCTTACTTCAAATATCCTTCCCATGGTAGTAATTTTTAGGCAGGCAAATGTACGAAAATGATTTTTCAATCCGATTCCAAACGCTATTCACCTTTGATGGCAGTTCCTTAATCCATGATTCCTTTGTTATCTTCGCGCTATGGAACAACTGCTTGATTACAACCGTTTGCTTCAATTTTCGAAAGCCGTTTTTTTGAAAATAGGTTGCCCAGAAGCCGATGCCTCCATGGCGGCCAAGGCTTTGCTGAGTGCAGACCTAAGAGGTGTGGATAGTCACGGAGTAGCCAGGCTGAGTGGCTATGTACGATTGTGGGAGGTCAAACGCGTCAATCCTGTACCCGATATCAAGGTGGTGTATGAAACACCCAGTACGGGTGTGGTGGACGGAGACAGTGGATTGGGTTTGGTGGTGGCGCCTTTTGCCATGGAGCAAGCCATTCAGAAAGCCCAGCAAGTTGGCTCGGGTTGGATCAGTGTGCAGAACAGCAATCATTTTGGCATTGCAGGATATCATGCCATGATGGCCCTTCCGCATGATATGATTGGAATTGCCATGACCAATGCTTCACCGTTGGTGGCGCCTACTTTTTCAAAAGAAAAATTGCTGGGTACCAATCCGATTGCTGTGGCCATTCCGGCCGGGACGGAACCTCCTTTTGTTGCAGATTTTGCCACCACAACGGCTGCGAACGGAAAGCTTGAGATATTGCAAAGAAAAAACCAGCCTGTTCCGGATGGATGGGTACAAACACAGGATGGACTACCCAGTAACAATGCCCATGAATTGAAGCAAGGCGGTGCGCTGCTGCCCCTTGGAAGCGACCGAGAGCATAGCAGCCACAAAGGGTACATGTTGGGGGCTATTGTCGATCTTTTTTCAGCGGTACTAAGTGGGGCCAATTATGGGCCCTGGGTGCCTCCTTTTCCTGCTTATATACCCATGCCAGACCAAATGCCCGGAAAAGGAATCGGACATTTTTTTGGTGCGATGCGGATTGATGCCTTCAGGCCGGCCGAAGCCTTTAAAAAGGATATGGATCAGTGGATTGGTCGATTCAGGTCGGCAGTCCCTGTTGAAGGCCAACAGGCGGTATTGGTTCCTGGCGATCCTGAGCGGTTCATCGCTGCGCAAAGAATGCAAGAAGGCATTCCGCTGCTGGATTCGGTGGTACAAGATTTACAGTCCCTGGGGGATCGTTTCTCCTTGTCCCTGTAGCGTCTAATGTGCTCATCCTGAACCAATTTTTGTGGTAAAAAGCAAAATAATTGGGCTGCCTACATACTAAAATCTTCCGACAGCCGTTTAATAGATGGTTTTTCATAGGATATTGGATTAATACGGGCTGCGATTTCTATCATAGCCCCTTTTTTTTGCCCATACTTCACCATCATCCAATAAAAAAGCCCCCAATCGGGAGCTTTTCTCATCCTGTAAGATAATAGGCTATTTAGACAATCAACATGGCATCTCCATAACTGAAGAAGCGGTATTTGTCTTTGATGGCTTTTTTGTATGCTTCAATGGTCAGATCATATCCGGCAAATGCACAAGCCATGATCATCAAGCTGGTTTTTGGCAAGTGAAAATTGGTCACCAGCGCATCAGCGATATTGAAATGATAGGGCGGATGGATAAAATGGTTGGTCCAACCTTCTGATGGTTTGAGCAATTTCTGTGCAGTATAGGACGACTCCATGGCTCTCATGGTGGTGGTGCCGATGGAACAAATTCTGTGATTGTTTTCTTTTGCTTTGTTCACAATGGCGCAGGCTGTTTCATCAATCTTGTAATATTCTGCATCCATTTTGTGTTTGCTTAAATCTTCTACTTCAATTGGACGGAAAGTACCCAGTCCTGTATGCAAAGTAACTTCCGCAAAACGGATTCCTTGTATCTCCAGTCTTTTGATTAGCTCTTTGCTAAAGTGCAAACCTGCCGTGGGAGCAGCAACGGCTCCTTCGTGTTTGGCATATACCGTTTGATATCTTTCTTTGTCTTCTTCCTCAGGCTTGCGTTTGATGTACTTGGGAAGCGGTGTTTCACCCATGAACTCAAGCATCTGACGGAAACCTTCCTCAGTTCCTTCCCATAAAAATCGAATGGTACGACCACGGCTGGTGGTGTTGTCAATGACTTCGGCTACCAGCTCGTCGTTTTCACCAAAATACAATTTGTTACCTACCCTAATTTTTCTGGCGGGATCAACAATGACATCCCATAATTTATTTGCTTTGTTCAACTCTCTTAACAGGAACACTTCAATTTTGGCCCCTGTTTTTTCTTTGCGACCATACATTCTGGCAGGAAACACTTTGGTGTTGTTGACAACGAACACATCTTTGTCATCAAAATATTCCATGATGTCATGGAAATTTCTGTTTTCAATATTTCCAGTCCGTCGATCAATTACCATCAAACGGCTTTCTTCTCTTTTTTTGGTGGGATGCTGTGCAATTAAATTCAGCGGGAGGTCAAATCGGAATTGGGATAATTTCATGGTGCAAAGTGGTTTTAAGTTTGATATTCGTCGTGAACATTGTCACACATGCCATAAAACCGACACCCTGCTGGATGGATCAGAAGCCTGTCCCTCAGGATAGGCGCTTATCATGTTACGGCATGATTTGAATAAAACGAGTGCAAATTTACAGAATTCACCGCAATTCTGCCGAAATAAAATGATGGTTCCTAGTGGACTCGACGGACCATTTGGGAATCAGGCAAGGGCGGTTTTGCCCGGTATGGCTTCCAAAAGGGCTTTTGTGTAGGGGTGATGGGGGGTAAAAAACACGCATTGGGCGCTTCCTTGTTCTACGATCTGACCTTCTTTCATCACCAAGATTCGGTCACTGATGTAATGGACGATAGACAAATCATGGGAAATAAAAATGGCAGCAAAACCATACGATGCTTTGAGAGAATTGATCAGGTCCAGTACTTGCATTTGGGCCTTGCTATCCAAAGCGGAAACACTTTCATCAAACACAATGATGGACGGTTCCAGTGCCAATGCACGGGCAATACAAATTCGTTGTCTTTGTCCGCCGCTGAACTGGTGTGGATATCGGTGCAGGTGAGATGCCTGCAATCCTACCTGTGTCAACAAATCAATGGCTTTTTGCGTTCGTTCCCATTTGTTTTTTCCGATTCCATGCACCTGCATCGGTTCTGTCAGCGCTTCGCCAACCGTCAGTTTTGGATTCAGCGACCCATAAGGATCTTGAAATACCATCTGAATCTTTTTTTTATATGCCATGCCTGATCGGACATAGCCTATGCTATCATTTTTTTCATTCAGCCATATCTGACCCGTGTCGGGTTGAATCAATTGAACCAATGCTTTGCCAAGGGTGGTTTTTCCGCAGCCGCTTTCTCCAACGATGCCCAAAGTTTCATTGGGGTGTACTTCCAAATCAATGGTCGAAAGGGTGTTCTTTTTGTGCGAAACACGGCTGAATAGATGCTTCCTGGGTGAAAAAGAAACAGTTAATTTTTGAACCGATAATATAGGCGTGTTGCGGGGCGTGATGTGATCGGGTTTTGGTTGTTGCAGTTGTTTTCGATGGCGAAGCAATGATTTTGTATAGTCGCTGGATGGATGCTTGAGAATGGCTGAAACAAGCCCCTGCTCCACCAAGCTGCCTTTGTGAAGTACATACATGTCATCCGCCATCTCTGCCACCACACCCAGGTCGTGGGTGATCAACAAGATGGCCATCTGATACTTGACTTGCAGTTTGGTCAGCAATCGCAGGATGCTTTGTTGAACGAGCACATCCAATGCCGTGGTAGGCTCGTCTGCAATCAACAAGGAAGGATTACATGAGATGGCCATGGCAATCATTATTCTTTGTTTCTGTCCGCCGCTCATCTGGTGCGGATATTTTGAAAAAATACTTTCAGGTTCGGGTAGCTCTACATCGTGGAGTAGCTTCAACGCACGTGCCTTCGCTTCCTTTCGGTTGATTGAAAGATGTTGTTGCAGCACATCCATGATTTGTTTGCCGCAAGTAAACAACGGATTGAGTGCACTCATCGGCTCTTGAAAGATCATTCCAATTTTTTTACCGCGAATGTTGTTCATTTGAGCTTGAGTAGCGGTTTGCAGCGGAAAAGACAGGCTTTCAGTAAAGAGGATTTCTCCATTGACTAGCAGACTCTTGGGTAGCAACTGAAGAATGGATAAGGCGGTGATGGACTTGCCTGAACCGCTTTCTCCGACTAAGGCTGTCGTTTTACCTGGCCAAACATTGATTGAAAGGTTCTTGAGCAAGGGCACTTCACCGCTTGCTTGTTTGCATTCGATGGACAGGTTTTTTATTTGCAGCAGTGGCAACATGCTATGTTCAAATAAGCAGGTAATTGATTCAGGCATTAAATATAGGCTTTCTCTTCTTTTTGAAGAGAAAAGCTATACAGGCCCATTGCCACAAATACAAAAGAGCAGGAACATTCAAAAATCTCACCTGCTGTAAAGTAATATTCCTCAGGTCTCCCGGCAGGCAGTATGTTCATCAGCCAATAGTACAGCAGCCAGCTCAGTCCAAAATACAATCCGATTGAAATAGGGGGGACGGGGATTTTATATCGTAGGATTATTGTTTTGATTGGATAGATATACATGGCAAGCAGGGGAAGCGCCATTCCATAAAGCATACAAAACAATCGAAACAAAAAATTGATTTCCAGCAATCTTCCCCAACCCTTTTTTCGGGTCTTGTCAAAATTTTCGGTGTTGAAAACACTCAAGTTGTGCAAATTGAATTCGTGTTGCACATTAATCGATTGTATTTGCTTAGGTGTTCCAAATCCAAACATGCGCTGTCCCCAACTGATTTCTTCACCGGCACCTACAAACAACAACAAGGACAGCAGTAGACTGAAGGTATTTTTGTTTGCCAGAAATATTTGAAAGAATAGGAGAGATGCAATGAATAGACAAATAGCGGTGAGCCATTCAAAAAAATGATCTTCTTTGCCGAGATTGGCAATGGCGGGTTGGCTGAAAAATAGATAAACAGCGTAACTACCCGTAATCAACAAAGCCAACACAATGGTGTATGCTTTGGTTTTTTGAGATGAGGATCTTTGCGCATTTGCCGTGTGCTGCATATGGGCAAATATGCAAAATTTAGAACTTCAAATGCCTGACGGTAAGTCCGTCATTGATCAGTTGTTTCAATGAATCGATGCCGATGCTAAGGTGCTTTTCTACATACTGGGCAGTCACATTGATGTCACTTGCTTCTGTTTTCACCCCTTCTGGCACCATAGGAGAATCGCTTACCAGCAACAAAGCGCCGGTAGGAATTTTGTTGTAAAATCCAACGGTGAAAATTGTCGCTGTTTCCATGTCAATGGCATAGGCACGAACTTTTTGCAGGTATTCCTTGAACGTTTCATCATGTTCCCATACACGTCTATTGGTGGTATAGCACACCCCTGTCCAATAATCGCACTCATGTTCCCGAATAGTGGTGGAGATGGCTTTCTGCAGGGCAAAGGCCGGTAATGCCGGTACTTCTGGTGGAAAATAATCGTTGCTGGTTCCTTCTCCACGAATGGCAGCGATGGGAAGAATCAGGTCGCCTAATTTGTTTCTTTTTTTCAACCCACCACATTTGCCCAAAAACAACACCGCCTTGGGGTTGATGGCCGTGAGTAAGTCCATGATGGTGGCAGCCCCGGGACTACCCATGCCAAAATTAATGATGGTAATGTTATTGGCTGTGGCACATTGCATTGAACGATCCAGTCCCACTACATCCACATGGTTCCAACTGGCAAACAGTTTAACATAATTAGAAAAATTGGTGAGCAAAATATACTCGCCGAAGTTTTCTATTTTTTCTCCCGTGTATCTTGGCAACCAGTTGTTTACAATTTCGGCTTTTGTTTTCATAGACCTTTATTTTATGCGTATTTGGTCAGATGCCTTTGGCGCATCCATCTGTAAAAGTACAACATTTCTCTTCAATGGGTGAAAAAGTTGTTTAGTTTGTATGAATATTATATAGTCGAAATTCTTCACCACTCTTCAATTTCCAATTATATTTGTCATGGTTAAAAATGCATACCATGAAAAAAATTGTTGTTTACTCATTGTTATCTGTGTTGATTTTACAGGGATGTAAAAAAAGTCCTTTGGAAAATGCCATTGGCAGTTCAGAAGAAATTATACCAAGATCTACCATTGATGCATTCATCAAACAACAATTGGCTGTTCATCATCAATTCCAATGGCAATCTGCATCTGACCAGATGGTGTGGAGTGCTTTACAGCACACAGACAATATTTTATCGGTTGGCTTTAAGCCTTCTAAGATGGGTAACATAGACAACCAAATTGCTTCCATTAATCTACAGGACGCCAATTGGAAAGCCGCCAAACAGCAGTTGATAGAAATGATTGTGCGCTCTGAACAATCTATCAATCCATCCCTGGATGTAACCAAGCTAATTCCTTGGGAAGATGCCGTATTGCCGGTGCTGGATATAATTATCAAAAATCCGAATACGATTCAATTGCTAAGAGCTTCTACATTGGTTCGTTACGCAGAGCCAATGGGATATGAACCAACAGAGATCGCACAAAAAATTCGTCCCAACAATCCTGCCAATGCCATCACCAGCAGCAGTGGATGCGGGTCCAACACAGCAGAAACGGGCTTGATTGCCAATGTAGATTACACGACGATTTTGCCAAATGCCAAACAATCATGGAATTATGCGTATCAACGCATCCCTAATGCGTGGACTAAGTCTACGGGAAAAGGCATCAAAGTTTTCATCATTGATACTGGCTGCGAGTTTGATCAGGAAAATTTGGGAACAGCCTTCAATCAAGGTTCTTCTACCGGAAGAACCGTTGAAAAAATTGTCACATTGCCCCAGTCAAGTTTCTTGGGTATACCCACGGGTCCGGTAGAAACAGCAGACGATGGTTGTGGACACGGTACTTCTATGGCCGGTGCATGTGCGGCGCCCAGGGGAACAGATGGCAACGCCTGCGGTGTAGCCTACAATTGTAATTTGGTTACCTGTCGAGCTGCCTCTGATGTTTACCTGGATGAAAGCAGGGAAGTGAAAGGTGTATCAGATTCTTTTACCAATGCAGGCAACCGAGCCGATGTTAAAATTATCAGCATGAGCATGGGCCGAATCACTTCTAGCAGCCAAATGCAAGACGCCATCAATTATGCTTATGGAAAAGGAAAATTGATCTTTTGTGCAGCAGGCACTTCCTTCAGCTGGACCAGTGGATGGTTTGGTGTTATTTTTCCAGCAGTGTTGACACAAGTCAATGCAGTGACAGGTGTCAGAGACAATGACGGAGGCAATACTTGTACAGATTGCCACAGCGGCTCAGAAACAGATTTCACCATT
>CAZCCN010000033.1:11349-11931 GCA_964497085.1 uncultured Ferruginibacter sp. | reverse complement strand
CTTTCACGCTTTTGGTTTTCCAGGTTTGATATACCTGAGGAAGAAACGTTATGCTACTCAAAGCCGAACCTATATGCCCTAGAATTTCAATTGAATCCATTGTGTCCGTTTGAAGTGTCTCCTTTATTTTTCCATTTGCTCTATCACTGCTTGGGTAACCCCTGTAAAAGAGAACCCGCCATCATGGAATAAATTTTGCATCGTTACCATGCGGGTAAGATCACTGAACATCATCACACAATAATTGGCGCAATCTTCAGCGGATGCATTTCCCAGCGGACTCATTTTTTCAGCATAATTGATAAATCCATCGAAGCCCTTCACCCCGCTGCCGGCTGTGGTGCGCGTAGGCGATTGTGAAATGGTATTGACCCGAACATGCTTTTTAACACCATAGTGGTACCCAAAACTGCGAGCCACACTTTCCAACAATGATTTGGCATCAGCCATTTCATTGTAATCTGGGAATATTCGTTGGGCTGCTATGTAAGAAAGCGCTACGACACTTCCCCAATCATTGATGGCATCCTTTTTCATACAGGTAGCCAACACCCGATGCAGACTCATGGAAGAGATTTCAAG
>CAZCCN010000033.1:3615-11339 GCA_964497085.1 uncultured Ferruginibacter sp. | reverse complement strand
TTCGGTGTAATGTTTGCCCTTGCGGAAGTTCACGCTCATGCCGATGGAATGCAATACAAAATCGAATCCGCCGCCAAAATGCTCCATGGATTTGGTGATCAAATTGTCTACATCTTCCCCGTTGCTTACATCACAAGGAATGACAGGGGCATTGATTTGGGCAGCCAATTTGTTGATTTCTCCCATGCGCATCGCCACAGGTGCGTTGGTCAACACAATCTGTGCACCCTCTTCATGACATTTAATGGCAGTGATCCAGGCTATAGACTTTTCATCCAACGCGCCAAAAACGATTCCCTTTTTTCCTTTTAATAAATTGTATCCCATAATGCTTGGTTGTTAAAATGATGGATTGGTTTGTATCTGTAAAATTAACTCATCTGCGTGAAAAACAGTACAGTTTGATAGGAATCTAGTCTATTCTACTGCTTGGTCATCATCTCTTTTGCATTGGCAATGGCAGCGGCAGAAGGTTTCTCTCCGCTAAGCATTTGTGCAATAACGGTCACCCTCGCTTCTTCATCCAACAGCTTCACACCCGTGGTGATTTTATTGTCTTTGGATTCTTTGTACACAAAATAATGAGCCGATGCCATGGCGGCAATCTGTGGTTGGTGGGTAATGGCAATCAATTGATGGGCAGTAGACAGCGATTGCATAATCAAGCCTACTTGTTTGGCAGCTTCTCCACTGATACCCGTATCAATCTCGTCAAAAATCAAGGTGGGCAAGGACAGCTTTTTGGCCACCAAGGATTTGATGCTCAGCATCAGCCGGCTCAATTCACCACCGCTCCCCACTTTCCCAAGTGGCTCCAATCGGTTGCTTTTGTTGGCATCAAACAGAAAGACGATATCGTCAGAACCAACACTACTAAGGGCAGCGGGTTGAATTTGGACCTGCAAGGCAGCATTGGGCATTCCTACTTGCACCAACAACTGGTTGACTTTGTTTGCAAATGGCTTCACTTGCGACTGTCTTCTGGAAGAAATCTTCGCAGCTGTTTCTTGACAGGCAGCATGCCATTGTTGCTGTTGGGCTTCCAGTGTTTCAATAGAAGCAGCTGCATGGACAATCTTTTGTAATTTCTCTTCCAATTGCTGTTGCAAAGCAATCAGCTGATGGGTTTCCTGCAGACCATGCTTTTTCAGCAATTTATACCCGGCAGAAAGCCGTTCATGGATGATGGCCATTCGCTCGTCGTCCAAATGAACTGTATGATCTATTCTTTCGAGCTCATCGGCGATGTCTTGTATTTCTATTATGCTAGCAGTCAATCGGCTATAAATGGATTCCAAGCGGCTGTCATACGATACTATGGATTTTAATTTTTGTTGCAAACTTTTCAGCTGCTGCACCATGGGCTGATCAGACTCTTTCAATGGAAAGTACGCGGCGTGGAGTTGCTCTTTGATCAAGGAAGCATTGCTCAGTATCTTTAATTCAGCATCCAATTGCTCCAATTCGTTTTCTTGTAAAGACAAGGCGGACAATTCATCAAACAAAAATTGATGATAGGCCAACTCTTTGTTGGCAGCGGCTTGATCTTGCAGCAACTGATCGAGCTGCCTTTTGATGGCCATATATTCACCAAACTGCTTGTCCATGGTTTGCAACAAAGAGCCATTGTCTGCAAAAGCATCCAGAACGGCACGTTGAAAAGAAGCCGAGTGAATATCGAGCGTGTCAAATTGCTGGTGAAGGTCCACAAGCAGCAGCCCTAAGGCTTTTACCTGTGATAAATTGACAGGGGTATCATTGATAAAGCTTCTGGATTTACCGTTCGCCGCCACTTCTCTTCGAATCACCACGATGGTATCGAAATCCAAGTCGTTTTCAGCAAAAAAATGGGTGAATGATTTTTCCGAAGAAAGTAAAAAAGAGCCTTCTACTATACATTTTTTTTCCTTGTTGTACAACACACTGCTATCGGCTCGCTCCCCCAATATCAGGTTCAAAGCGCCCATCAGAATACTTTTTCCTGCACCTGTTTCCCCCGTAATGATATTCAGTTGCTGAGAGAATTCAATGCTTAGATCGTCAATAATGGCGTAATTCTGTATGTGTAATCGGGTAAGCATGTTAATGCAGGCAAATTAGTGAAAAGTTAGGAAGAACCACCTTGGCAAAAGAATATTCAGCCAACAAATGGCAAAGGCAGACATTAAAAAAGCCTGTTCAATCCGAACAGGCTTTCCATGATAAAATTTCGTTGATTACTTAACCACCACTGCGTCATTCAATTCAGCATCCACCAAGATGCGACCACAGTTTTCACAAACCGTAATCTTTTTACGCAGTTTGATTTCACTTTGCTTTTGAGGAGGGATGGCATGAAAACAGCCACCACAACTATCTCTTTCCACCGGAACCACCGCCATACCATTTCGATAGTTTTTACGAATGCGATCATAGCTCATCAACAAACGATCATCGGCTTCTGCCCTGGCAGCAGCTGCATCTTTATTGTAATGCTTTTCTTCCTTTTCAGTTTCATTGATGATTTTCTCCAATTCCGCTTTCTTTCCGCTCAAATTGGCTTCTTTGGTAGCCACTGCTTTTTTGGCAAGTTCTAACTGGCGTGCCTTATCGGCGATTTCCTCCGTGGCATCCTTGATGTGTTTTTCGCAAAGCTTTTCTTCCAGCTGTTGCATTTCAATTTCTTTATTGATCGCTTCAAACTCGCGATTGTTTTTTACGTTCTCACTTTGCTTTTCGTACTTTTTGATCAAGGATTGCGCTTCCTTAATTCCTTCTTTCTTTTGTTCAATAAAATCTTGGATGCCATTGATCTCTTCTTCTACTCTTGTTTGACGAGCGTGCAAGCCTTCAATTTCGTCTTCGAGGTCTTTTACCTCCATGGGCAATTCGCCTTTCAGAATTTGGATTTCATCCAGTTTGCAGTCGATCTTTTGCAAACGAACCAGAGAAACCAATTTTTCCTCAATTGAAAATTCTTTTACTGAAGCCATAATTTGTATGTTTATGAAAACCGTTTTGGGTGATCCAACGCTCCTCAGAAATAGTGAACAGGATTGGTTGTCACACCGGTTTTAAGGACGGCAAAGTTAGGGAAATTTTGCCTTAAAACATCAGCCAATAAATCAATTGTGTACTGTTCGCTCTCAAAATGCCCAATATCCACCAGTAAGAGCTTGCCTTCGGCTTCGAAAAAGGCGTGGTATTTGAGGTCGGCAGTGATGTACACATCGGCCCCCATGGCTTTGGCAGCAGGAATTAGAAAATCCCCGGCGCCCCCGCAAACAGCTACTTTTTGCAACGGTTTGCCCAGCATAGCGGTGTGCCGGATGGTATATGTATTAAATATTTTCTTAATCTGTTTTAAGAAGTGGGTGGCATCTACAGGTTGGGGCAAGCTGCCGATCAAACCGCTGCCCACCAATGGGTAGGGATTGGAAAGGGTGAGCACCTCATAAGCAACTTCTTCGTAAGGATGGTGTTGAAACATGGCAGACAATACCTGTTGTTGCAACCAGGCCGGAAACACCACTTCCATCTTTACTTCTGCCTCTTGGTGACGAATGCCAATGGTCCCCACGTGGGGCTTTGCTGTAGCACCGGGTTTGAATGACCCGATTCCCTGTGACACAAAACTGCATTCACTGTACTGACCGATTTCACCGGCCCCCGCCGCGAAGAGCGCATCCAAAATAGCGGATTGGTTGGCTTCAGGTGCATAGACCACCAGCTTTTGGATCAAATCGTTTTTGGGTGCGAGGATGGTTCGTTCCTCCAGGCCTAACAAATCGGCCATTTTTCCATTGACCCCATGCAACACGTTATCCAAATTGGTGTGGATGGCATAGACGGCGATGTCATGCTTGATGGCCATCACAATGATTTCATCTGTATAATGACGACCATTGATTTGCGTTCGACCCTTGAAAATGAGCGGGTGGTGGGCAATCACCAGATTGCATTGCTTGTCAATCGCCTCTTGAATGGTATCTTTGGTCACATCCAACGACACCATTGCCCCAGTACATACCCATTGTGGATTGCCCAGGAGCAGTCCCACATTGTCGTAGGATTCCTTCAAATATGGAGGGGCCAATTTTTCTAAGACAGCAACAATATTTGAAATAGTCATGATTAAAAGTAGGATTTATTTCAAAAAGAAAGAGACAGCCCCCAACCATTTGTTTGGTTCAGGTGTTGTAGGTTGCAATACTTATCTTTACAAAAAAAAAATCTATGCCACTTCAAGCCGGACAAAAAGCACCTCAATTCAGTTTACATGCTTCCATGAACGAAAAAATCAGTTTTTCTGATTTCGCATGAAAGAAGAATGTATTGCTGCTTTTCTTTCCGCAAGCTTTTACCGGGGTATGCACCAAAGAGCTTTGTGCCGTAAGGGATGATATCGGCAGATACAACCAAGCCAATGCAGAAGTACTGGGCATTTCTGTGGATTCTGTATTTACGTTGGCAAAATTTAAAGAAGAACAACAATTTAATTTTCCTTTGTTGAGCGATTTCAACAAAGAAGTATCTACTGCATACGAAAGCATTTACGCTTCCTTTACCCCAATGGACATGAAAGGGGTTAGCAAAAGAGCAGCCTTTGTGATTGACAAACAAGGCGTTATCCAATATGCTGAAGTACTGGAAAGCGCCGGCGATGTGCCCAATTTTGATAAGATCAACGAGGTGTTGAGCCAATTGGGTTAGTCAAATATCGATTTTGGCATTTTTTTAATCGAATTTTGGCGGAATGAATGAGCAAACTCCTTATTTTTAAGTTGTTGAAAAAAGCATTCGCCATATCATGTTTCCTGCTAGCATTTGTACTGAGTGGATTTAGTCAGCACAAAGCAGGCAGCGAATCGGCTACCCAAGCTGAAAGCAACATCATTCAGTTTTACCCCAATCCGGCTACGACAGTCATTAACTTTGACTTTCAACACGATTACAACAGCAGCTACTCGTTGTTGGTCTTTAATTTTATGGGTAAAAAAGTGTTTGAAACCAAAAACGCCCTGACCCGGACCAGTCTGTATGTAGAAAATTTTTACCGCGGCGTGTATATTTTTCAATTGAGGGACAAAAACGGAGTCATCCTAGAATCCGGTAAATTTCAGGTGATCAAGTAAAGGATCACCCACTGACTATTTTCCCATTTTTACCAGCTTTTTGTGTCAAAATGACTGCTTAAGAATCATTGGCAACAAGTTTGCCTATTGTACCTTTGCAAACATTTAAAGTGAACAAATGGAAGAAAACAAATCACCTATTGAAGAGATCCCTGAAAACCAAACGGATACACCAGACAGCGAGGGCATGTTGGAAAAACTGACTGCTGAGTTGGAGGAACAGAAAGACAAGTACATCCGTTTGTTTGCTGAATTTGATAATTTCAAACGCCGAACCGCTAAAGAGCGCATTGAACTCAGTCAAACAGCCGGCAAGGAAACCATCGTCTCCCTGCTCGAAGTGTTGGATGATTGTGACCGGGCTGAAAAACAAATGAAAGCCACTCAAGAGACGGCCGCTAGCATGGAAGGGACTTTGTTGGTGTTCAATAAGCTTAGAAATATTTTACAACAAAAAGGATTAAAAGCCATGGAAAGCTTGCATACCGAATTTGATGTAGAAAAGCATGAAGCCATCACCGAAGTTGAAATGGGAGAAAACCTGAAAGGAAAAGTGGTGGACGAATTGGAAAAAGGGTATTACCTGAATGATAAAATCATTCGTTTCGCCAAAGTGGTGGTGGGAAAATAATTTAGACACGAATCCATAAACATGTCAACAAAAAGAGATTATTACGAAATACTAGGCGTCAACAAATCTGCCTCTGCCGAAGAAATCAAAAAAGCCTATCGGAAGGTGGCGATGCAATTTCATCCGGACAGAAATCCGGGCGACAAAGCCGCAGAAGAAAAATTCAAAGAAGCTGCCGAAGCATACGAAGTACTGAACGATGCAGATAAAAAAGCGCAATACGACCGTTTTGGACACAATGCTTTTGCCCAAGGCAGAGGTGGCGGCGGTTTTGGCGGCGGCGGCATGAACATGGATGATATTTTTAGCCAGTTCGGAGACATTTTTGGGGATGAGGGTTTTGGAAGTTTCTTTGGTGGCGGCGGCAGAAGAGGCGGTCAGGGACGCGGCACCAGGGGAAGCAACCTTCGGGTGAAAATCAAACTGAATTTTGAAGAAATGGCCAAAGGGGCCAGCAAGACCATTAAAATTAAAAAGTACGTCAAGTGTACTACCTGTAATGGAAATGGCGCCAAAGACAAAAACAGCATTCAGACTTGTAATACCTGTAATGGTAGTGGACAAGTGAAGCGGGTTCAAAACACTTTCCTTGGACAAATGCAAACCGTGACCACCTGTCCAACTTGTAATGGCGATGGAACAACCATTACAACCAAGTGTACGAGTTGCAAAGGAGAAGGAAGGGTCTACGGAGAAGAAACAGTTTCTATCGATATTCCGGCAGGTGTTCAAGAAGGCATGCAGTTGAGTTTAAGCGGCAAAGGAAATATTGGTGAGAGAGGTGGCAGTGCAGGCGACTTGATTGTACTCATTGAAGAAGAGCCACATGCACAATTACAGAGAGACGGATTGAATGTGGCCTACGATTTGCATATTTCATTTCCGGATGCTGTATTTGGCACTCAGATTGAAGTACCTACCATTGATGGAAGAGCCAAAATCAAAATTCCTCCTGGCACGCAAAGTGGCAAAATATTCAGGCTGAAAGGGAAAGGATTTCCCAACGTCAACAGTTACGAAAAGGGCGACCAACTGATTCATGTGAATGTCTGGACACCACAACAAGTGAGCGAGGAAGAAAAATCAATGTTGGAGAAAATGGGACAGTCTGCTAATTTCGAACCAAAGCCAGAAAAAAACGAAAAATCATTTTTTGATAAAGTGAGAGAGATGTTTAGCTAAGCTTTTTCTTTCGTTTCTTTTTTCCTGAACCGTATATTTTTTTCGCCTTTGCGACCAGCACTAAAAATTCTTGTTGCAAATAATCAGAAGCCAGTGTACCTTTTTTGGCAAAAGCAGCAATCTCATCCCAATCCATTGAAGCGGCTAAGGATGTTCCTTTCAATTTCGAGGCAAACAAAGTAATAGCGGCTGCCAATTGAAAATCTTTGTCGAGACTGTCCAGTAAAACGAACTGGTTCAATACTTGGTGATACATCCTTCTAACAGTCGTGTCATTGGGTGTTTGGTATTTCAATTCTAAATCAGCCAGCAACGAATGCAATGCAGCAGGGTTCACGCCTTTCAACACTGGCTTGACTTCAAAAATCGCATTGATGCAACTCCCGCTTCCGATTTCGCCCCCCTCCAATTCATTTTCTTTACCCAACAGCGCATCTTTTCGATTGTCAAATCCAATCAATCTGTATTGTTCAACAGCAGATTCATTGAAATGAACATTCATATAGACCCCGTTGGCTACCGCATACAGTGTTTGGGTCAGCTCTTTTACCAACACACGCTCTGCTTCGTTCACATTGTCCAGGTAAGCATAATTGCCATTCCCTTTCTTGGCAAGGGTTTGCAATTTGGAATCCTTGAAGTTACCCATTCCCACCCCTAAACAGGTTAAGTATATGCCCGATTGGCGTTGTTTGGAGATCAATTCATCCAAGGCCGTTTCTGAGGTTTCTCCCACGTTAAAATCACCATCAGTTGCTAGGATGACACGGTTGTTGCCAGCATGATTAAATGTTCTT
>CAZCCN010000033.1:0-3578 GCA_964497085.1 uncultured Ferruginibacter sp. | reverse complement strand
CTCCTTGGGCTTCCAAGGATTCAATCGATTTCAGAATGGCTTCTTTGTCGTTACCTGCAGTGGGTTGCAACCATATTTGTACCCCGCCTCCATAGGTCACAATCGATACGGTGTCTATGGCACGGAGGTTTTTGACAAAAAGCTGGAAAGCCGCTTTGAGCAACGGCAAACGATTGGGCATATCCATACTGCCGGATACATCAATCAAAAAAACAAAATTGCCGGGAGGGACTTTGTCTAAGTCTATTTTTTGCGCGCTGACGTTTACATACAGGAGTTTGTTTTCTGGGTTCCAAGGACAATTGGTAAGCGTGGATTGCACATCAAAAACTAGATGAGGAGCAGGCCTTTGGTAAAACAGATTGAAATAGTTCACCAGCTCTTCTGTCCTAACAGCATCGGGTGGTACCTGGCTGCCCATATTCAAAAAGCGTCGCACGTTGCTGTAGGAGGCTTTGTTCACATTCAAGGAAAACCCTGTATTCGGAAAATTGACAGGTAACACCCACTCGTTTTCTACCAATTCGAAATACGTTTCGTCACTGGCAAACCAATTTTTGGTATTGGCTTTATTAAAATCTTTGGTAACAGAAACGAGTCGGGGCTTGTTCTTATTGGCGATTTCTGTGGATAATTTTAAAACGATGTTTTGCCACTGATCTGCTTTCACCAAAAGGGTTTGGGGTTCATATCCATCCAATGTCACCGTCAGCGAATCGTAGAGATTTTTTAAAACAATGCCAAAGTCGCCTGAACCGGAGCCGGATACATAATAGGTTCTAAGTGATTGTACAAAGATTTTAGCGCCGGGAAGGGGTTTGTTTTGTTGGTCTTTAATGGCTCCTCTGAGGTAATACTGACTGTATACGGGCGTTGCCAGCAGCAGGAACAGGCAATATGTTAGAATTTTATTCAAGGAATGGTGATATGGTCAATCATGATCCTATTCCCACCTGGCAAGCGTTGGATTGCCGCACTATTCTACCAACTGATAAATCTGTTTCAAGTTACGGCCTAATCCATCATAATCAAGACCAAAACCCAATAAAAATTTATTGGGAACAGAAAAACCTACATAATCCAGTTGCAAGGGATGCTTTAACGCATCTGGCTTGTACAACAAAGTGGCAATCTTAAGTGATGCAGGGGATTGATTTTCCAACTGGGGCAGGAATTCACTCAAGGTCTTACCCGTATCTACGATGTCTTCCACCACAATCACATGTCTATCTTTTAAACTTACGTCCAAACCGATGGAAGTAATGACTTGACCAGTACTCTTGGTTCCTTTATAAGAAGCCAGCTTGATAAAACAGATCTCCGCCTCGATGGTGAGCGACTTGAATAAATCGGAAGCGAACATGAATGAGCCATTCAAAATGGCGATGAACAAAGGCCGCTGACCCTGATGCGTCTGGTTGATTTCAGCAGCAATGCGCTGAATCTCTACATCAATTTGTTCTGCTGTGAGATAGGGTGTAAATTTTTTATCGTGCAATTGAATAACAGACATGGTAAAATGTTATTTAGATATAATTAATTGTTGGCCGACTTTCAAATCGTCTGATGGAAGACGATTCCATTTCTTAAGATCGCTAACCGATACGTTGTACTTTTTGGCAATTCCATACAATCCTTCCTTAGGCTTCACTTCATGAAACCGTTGAGGATTTTTTTCCTTCTTTTTTCTAAATATTTTTTCTACAACAGAAACAGGATTGGCTGGCTCCAGGTAAATCCACCGGCCTTCTTGCAGGACGCCATCCTGTGTTTGCTCATTGTACAGCAACAATTTTTCTAAATCAATCTGGTGTTGAATGGCAATAGCCAGCCAAGAAGTTCCTTTCTGTCCATACACCGCTTTGATGCCGCGAATGGATTGAACCACGGCAATTGTCGAATCTGTTGAAGCAACGGCCGTACCAGAAGGCGTGGGATTGGCCCCCTGCATGACAGCCAATCCAGCGAGGGTATATTGATTCAGGTCAAAATCTTCGATGTGTTTGATGAGGATGTCAGGATATCTTGGATTGGTAGCATAGCCTGCTTTTTTAAGCCCCTTTGCCCATGCCTTGTAATCAGTGGGTTCCATTGAAAAAAGAAACTGGTACCGAGCACTTCCCTTTAAAAAATTGCTGTGGTCTTGATAGCTTTCGATTGCTGTGTTGTATTTTCTGAAGCACTCGCCTGATGCATCGTCATCGTGGTATACACGCTCACCTGTCCAAGTATTTTTGCATTTGATACCGAAATGATTGTTGGATCGTTTCACCAGATCGCTATTGCCGTTTTCTGTCTCCAACAATCCTTGAGCCAGTGTAATCGAAGCCGGCACCCCCACCCGAACCATTTCATCAATGGCCAATTGCTTGTAGGTATCAATGTAGTTTTTTGGGGTCATATTTTGAGCAGACACTCCTGAAAGCATCAAGCTACAAAGGACCAACCATACGAATTTGCGCATACGCTACAGTTTTCTGATCAACGACAAACCATCTCTGATGGTTAAGACAACCTGCTCCACCCGATTGTCTGCGGCCACATGTTCGTTGAATGCCTGCATGGCTTTGGCATTTTTGCCTTTTACAGGATTCTCCAAAACTTGTCCATGAAACAGCACATTGTCGGCAATCATCCAGCCGCCGGATCGAAGCTTTGGCAAAGTTAATTCGTAATAATCAATATAATGCACTTTATCGGCATCTATAAAAACAAGGTCCCAGGTTTCTTGCAGGGACGGAATGATATCTGCTGCCTGCCCAACGTGCACTTGAATGGTATTGCACAGACCGGCTTGGGCAATATATCTGGCAGCAACTTCTGCATCTTCCTGCCTGCATTCGATGGTATGCAATTGGCCTCCTTTGCGCAATCCTTTCGCCAGACAAATGGCACTAAATCCCGTAAAGGTTCCAATTTCCAAAATTCTGTCGGGCTGAATCATCATGGAAAGCAATTGAAGAAACTTCCCTTGTACAGCGCCACTGTGCATGTGCCCATGGTCATGATTTGAAAGCGTGAGCGCCTCATTTTCTATTAGCAAAGGCTCTAAAGCAGAAGAATATTGTTTGGCATATGCCTCCAACGGCTGATTATTTATTTCCATGATGAGGATGCAGCGAGTTTTGATTCAGAAATGAACAACAATCCTATAAAAGTAAAAATTCCATTGATTAGAATCAATTCATTGCCAATCTTATACCCGGCAAACAACTGCTCAGACAATTGGGTGAGCCCCAAAGAAACATGCAATTTTTGCTCATACCAAACCGGGTTGCTCAATACATCCAATCCAAGTGCAAGCAAAGGAGCGATGATGCAGACAGCCCAGACCCATTTGTCTCGGATTTGTCTTTGGGTAAGTATGCCAAAAGCGAAAAGTCCAAGCAAGGGACCGTATGTAATTCCGGCAAATTTTAGAATAAAATCAATGATTAATTTATCATTGATGGCTTTGAATACCAATACCAGTGCAAAAAACAACAGGGCGAATCCGATGTGCACTTGCAAACGGGTGGTTTTTTTCTTTTGTTCACTTGCCTCGGACTCATTGAGTCCGATGATGTCTATGCAAAAAC
>CAZCCN010000032.1:11063-12093 GCA_964497085.1 uncultured Ferruginibacter sp. | reverse complement strand
TTTGAAGATATCAAATTTATTTAATATTGAACCCAGTGTCACCTTTTTGATGCAACTGTCCCGACTCCTCACCTTTTCAGACAATTCGCATGTATAAAATACCAATCAAACTTCCACAATCCTCGTACCTTTGCCAAAAATTAATCAAGGTGCATACAGTCGATCTTCTCATTCAACATACATCCGACCCGGACTTGCAGCGAATCGCCCAAAAAGTGAAAGCCAAAGAACGAATTTCTGATGACGAAGGATTGCTGCTGTTTGAAAAGGCCCCGCTCCCCTTCGTAGGGACTTTGGCTAATTATGTTCGGGAATCACTTCATGGTGACAGAACTTATTTCAACCGTAATTTTCATATTGAGCCGACAAATGTGTGCGTGTTCAGTTGTGCTTTTTGTTCCTATTCACGATTGTATGCGCACAAAGAAGAAGGATGGGAATTAAGCATCGACCAAATGCTCGATATCGTGAAATCGTACGATGGCAAGCCGGTGACCGAAGTGCATATTGTTGGTGGGGTGCACCCCAAAATGAACATGGCCTATTTTATTGAACTGATTCAAAAAATCAGACAGCATAGGCCTGACCTTCACATCAAGGCTTTTACTGCCGTAGAACTGGATTATATGTTCAGAAAAGCCAAATTGTCTGTGCAAGAAGGCTTGCAGCAATTGCACGCTGCCGGTTTGCAATCTCTACCCGGTGGTGGCGCTGAAATTTTCCATCCTGCTGTTCGTGAAAAAATTGCCGGTGACAAAGTAAGCGGAGAAGGTTGGTTGGCTATTCATGAAGCGGCCCATGCATTGGGGATGCACAGCAATGCCACGATGCTCTATGGTCATATTGAAGAATATGAGCACCGGATTGACCACATGAGCCGATTGCGTTCCCTGCAAGACAAAACCAAAGGATTCAATACTTTTATTCCCTTGAAATTTAGAAACGCCAACAACGACCTGAGTCATCTGAAGGAACTGACGACAGCAGAAGATTTGCGTTTGTATGCCATTGCGCGGATCTATATGGACAA
>CAZCCN010000032.1:1571-11030 GCA_964497085.1 uncultured Ferruginibacter sp. | reverse complement strand
CATGTTGGGAAGGCAAAATGCCCAACTAACCTTATCATTCGGTGTCAATGATATTGATGGCACCATTGACGATTCTACCAAGATTTATTCCATGGCCGGAAGTGAAGAACAAAACCCAACCATGACCACAGAAGAACTGGTTAGGCTGATTCAACAAGCAAATAGATTGCCTATTGAGAGAGACACCCTGTACAACGAAATTTGTGACTATCGCTCCATTGCTCAATAAACCATAAACGCACTTTCATATGTCTGCATGCAATATTAAAATCCCTTTTGACGGCAATCCAAATGAAATCATAGACAAGGCGCAAGCCGCCGTAGAGGGTCAGGGAGGCACCTTCATACGACAAGAATCAGGCGGATCTTTTCATGCCAGTGTGATGGGCAATGAGATTGCAGGCACCTACCAGCTACACCCCAATGAAGTTGAATTGACCATTTCCGAAAAGCCTTTTTTTGTACCCTGCAGTGCGATTGAGAGCTTTCTGTTGAAACAAGTGGGATGACGATGAAGAAACAAATGCCCATATAAGAAAAGCCCCCGCAATGCGAGGGCTTTTACTTTTTATGTTTTGTTGGACTGATTAGTAATTTCTAACCGTCATTTCAGTTCTTCTGTTCTTGGCACGTCCAGCAGCTGTTTTGTTGTCAGCTACAGGCTTTTCAGGACCAAAACCAGCAGCAGTCAATCTGTCTGCAGCGATGCCTTTTCCAGTCAGATAATTTAACACTGAATTGGCACGGCTTTGAGATAATTTTTTATTGGTTTCAGCTTTACCGGTATTGTCAGTATGACCAGCGATATCTAATTTCAAAGAAGCATCGTTCTTCAAAATGTTCGCAACTTCATCCAATGCTGGGAATGATTTAGCCAACAATTTAGCACTGCCGGTAGCGTAGTAGATTTTACCAGCATCCTTGCTGATTTTTTCAATGATTTTTTGGTCGATGATGGGACATCCGTTGTTGCTAGCAGGGCCAGCCAAGTTAGGACACTTGTCCTCTTCATCGTTTACACCATCATTATCTGAATCAGGGATGGGACAACCTTCCAAACGAGCCAATCCTTTTACAGTTGGGCACTTGTCTGCTTCGTCATTTACACCATCACCATCTGTATCAGGGATAGGGCAACCGTTGTATTTAGCAAGACCAGCCACATCTGGACATTTGTCTTCTCCATCAGGAATACCATCGCTGTCGCGATCCAATACTACTGGTGGGGGTGGTGGCGGAACTACTTTTGCTTTTTCTTTTCCAATCTTTTGAGATACACCAAAAGAGTAGAAAAAGTTACTGTTCAGTACGTCTTGTGTGAATGAATGACGGTATTGGGCTTGCAATAACAAGTAGTTACCTGATCCCAAGTAAGATTGAATACCCATTCCCAAAGGGGCATAGGCACCAAATTTTTCACAATATTGTCCAGCGCCGATACCAGCCGTTACAAAGGGATTAAACACACAATCATCATTGTGAAGCTTCACGTTCAAAGAAGGCTCAATTTCAATACCCAATTTGTTGTTTTTGGTATAGTAAGTGTTTCTGTCAATAGCAGAATAATCGTGGAACAACATCGTAGCTTTCGCAGAGAAATCAATACGATGGGTAATCAGTTTCCAATAGGATACAGAAAATCCTAGATCATGGTCAAGAAAACTGGGGAAAGTCTTTTTTGCACTGTTGTCTTTCCAGTCTTTTGGAGAAATGGCATCCAATGCATTGAAATGAATGGCAAACATTCTTCTGCCGCTATTGGCGGATTTTTCTTTCTGTGCAAAAGCACCAGCTCCCAAAAGCAAAAGCATTGCAATGAGGGTAAATTTTTGTTTCATACTAGCGTGGTTTAATTTTTGATTGCAGTAAATATTAAATGCAAATGTACTATATATGAGCTTACAACAAGCTAATTTTCGTCAGTTGGGCTGAATGTGAAAAACAATGCCTTTAGGTCGTAATGTCTTCAAAAACAGTATATTTTGACCAAAAGATACATGTCACTGATTGCCACAAAGGGATAAAAACCTATATTTGCCACCCAAAATTGATTTTCCAGCCGGTTCGGTAGCTCAGCTGGATAGAGCATCAGCCTTCTAAGCTGAGGGTCATTGGTTCGAATCCAATCCGAATCACAAATGCCCAGCCAATGAAATTGGCCGGGCATTTTCATTCAAGAGCGAAGTAAGTTTCCCCCAAAGCGATTACCGCTGTTAATCCTTCACTTCGTTTTAGTGGTTTACAGTTGAAAAGGTTTAACGAGATCCTGCAAAAACCACCCCTTTTCTCTATTGAAATTTAAATAAATACTATCACCTACAACATATTTATTATCAATTATTAGTATTTTAAAAGAATGAGCATTTGTTTGCACATCCAAGATATAATATTGTCCACAAAACTTAACTTGCCGGACAACGGCCATGAATCCCTGGTTGGGGGACTCAGTTACGGTAAAATAGTCGGGTCTTATCCAAAGCAGCCCGGGTTGGATAGATTGAGATGGCAAAAAACTTACATCCTCTAACAGGTCGTATGGGCCAAGCAGGGCTCCGCAATATTCATTGACTGGAAAATGATACAATGTTTCGGGTTTACCTTGCTGGAGTATCTCTCCATCTTTCATTACAATAATCTCGTCAGCCCAAGATAACAAGTCTGTGGCATCGTGAGAAACCATGATCATGGTGGTTTGTAAGGTAGAGGATATATCATCTAGGGTTTGCTTGATGATATGCTTATGTAACGGATCAAGATTCGAGAAGGGTTCGTCCAAGAGCAACAACTGTGGTTGGGTGGTCAGCAATCGAGCCAAGGCAATGCGCTGACGTTCGCCACCGGAAACCTGGTCAGTTCTGCGATGCAACAGATGATCTATCTTACAAATTTCATACAATCTTCGGGCTTGGGAAACCTCCATCTCATTGGCATAAGAAAGCACTTCGTGTACCCAGTAATTGTTTCTCAATTCAAAGTTCTGGCTCAGGTAAGCAATACCCGCATGTCCTGGAATGAGTTTTTCTTCAGCCCCCTCTACCCGCTTTCCCTGAAAATAAATGTTTCCGCTGGAGAGCTGATCTAAACCGGCGATGCATTTCAAGAGGGTCGTTTTGCCTGATCCTGTTTCACCGGCAATGCCAATTTTTTGCTGTGGAGACTGAGCAAATTGAATACCATGTAAAATGCATCCTTGATCGGTCTGCTTGCTTGCCTGTACAACTTCTAACCATTCCATCCTTCAAAATTACTCAATAAATCTTTGGCAATGCGAAAAAGCCACTACTGTGGGTTGTAGCGGCTTTAAACGGTTTTGATAGGGAATGATTTGTTTGACACAGCGTTTTCAACCGTCTCCTTCTATTGCTCAGATTATGGCTTTTATTAAATTTTTTCAAAATTGCCGCTTTGATTAGACTTGATATATGACAAAGGTCAATCCTTAGAATGAGTAAAGACAATATTTTGTGGGTCGAAAGAGAAAATTTGCTGGGAATCAGTAAATTGTGGAGACATTTGAAATCTCATTTTCTACCATTTATTTCTTTGTATGATGAAGACAGCTTTGATCACAGGCATTACAGGTCAGGACGGCGCTTATTTAGCTGAATTTTTGCTCAATAAGGGCTACAACGTTCATGGAATAAAACGCAGGTCATCGTTGATCCGAAGCGAACGAATTGATCACTTGTTTTTAAACAAGGAATTGTCTGATCGTTTTCATTTGCATTATGGGGATTTGACAGATTCTAGCAATGTCATTCGAATCATCCAACAAACCCAACCCGATGAGATTTACAACTTGGGTGCACAGAGCCATGTTCAGGTGAGTTTTGAAACACCCGAATACACGGCGAATTCGGATGCCATGGGCGTATTGAGAATCCTGGAAGCTATTCGCATATTGGGCCTGGAAAAAAAGACTCGTTTTTATCAGGCTTCTACCTCTGAGATGTTTGGAAAGGTGCAAGAGATTCCTCAAAAAGAAACAACACCGTTTTATCCCCGCTCGCCCTATGGTGTCGCCAAATTATACGGCCACTGGATTACCGTTAACTATAGAGAATCTTATGGGATGTATGCCGTGAGCGGTATTTTATTCAACCACGAAAGTCCTTTGAGGGGCGAAAATTTTGTGACCAGAAAAATCACCATTGGCGTATCCAAGATAGCCAAAGGATCCGGCGGTATCTTGATGCTGGGCAACCTGGATGCCAAAAGGGATTGGGGTCATGCAAAAGACTATGTACAAGGCATGTGGCTGATGTTGCAACAGGATCAGCCCGAAGACTACGTGCTCGCCACCAATGTAACCACCTCTGTCAGGGATTTTGTAAAAATGGCTTTTGCCCATGTGGGAGTGGAATTGTATTTCAAAGGAACAGGCATTGATGAAAAGGGCTTTGTGAAACAGTGTAACAACCCGTTGTATCAAATACCCATCGATTCACAAGTAGTAGGAATCAAGGAAAAATACTTCCGTCCGGCAGAAGTGGACTTGCTCATTGGAGATGCTTCCAAAGCTAACCAGAAATTAGGCTGGAAACCCAATTACGACTTACAAATGCTGGTAACTGAAATGATGAACGAAGAGCTTGCCCACAAAGGCGCTAGGTATTGACCTATAGGAATTTATAGAAATACGGTTTATTCATAATCATTCGCGGCGTCAATGAAAGCAACCTGGTTACATTGTCGCAATACCCCATCCATTCTTTTAAGGTATATCTTCTTGACGACCGAAAGGGCCAAATTTTAGTTGTCAATATGCCCATCAAGAATATCGGAATGACCAACAGGTAATTCAATTCGTTGAACAACATCCATCCTATTCCAAACTCTTTTCTGATCCGTAGAAAATTGCTGACCATAATCTGTAATCCTTTTTGGTCGTAGAGATTATAATAACCCTGTCCAGAAGATTCGAAAGCCATATTGGCTGTTTTGCCTTGCAAATGATATACATGATGGTTGCCAAAAATCAACATCTTGCCAGTTTGCTTTAACCGGCTGCACCATTCGGCTTCTTCAGCGTATAAAAAGAAATCCTCATCCAATAAACCAGCCTTTTCGATGGCTTTCCTGTTGACCATCAGAAAGGCCCCGTTGACCCAATCTACTTCCTGTACAGTAGATGCAACCGCCAGATGTGGCTTGGATACCTTTAAAACTTCTGCCATCCATTTTAAAAAATTGCCCCAGTACGGAAGGGGTAACAGATAATTCAAACCCCCTTTCATGGCATAATTTCCAGAAATCTGCGGCGTGCCGTCTTCGTTCAACAACTGAACCCCGCAGGCAGCTGCCCCTGAATGAATGAAATCATCCAGGCAGGCATTGATGGCATCCGCCGAAACAATCGTATCGGTGTTCAGTAAAAGCACCGCCTCGGCAGTGGATTGTCGAATACCGGCATTGTTGGCCCTGGCAAACCCGGCATTGTACCCCATCTGAATAAAACGAACAGCAGGATATTGTTGTTTGAGCAAATCTTCTATCCCGTCATTTGAATCATTGTCTACCACGATGATGTCAAATCGAGTTGAATCAAACTGAAAGATGGATTGCAGGCAATTCATCAACAATTCGTTCGACTTGTAATGGACCAGTATGATGGAAAGCGTCATGAATGATTATGATGAACGGATGATGAAACGAATGTACGCAATTGCCATGAAAGCTTTGGAAAACAAGCCTATTTTCAATAGTTTCAACGGAATACGTAGCTGCCACTGAAGCATTTGTTCCATGGCTTTTGGAAACGAATTGCCCTGAAGGTGTTGAGAAACTGAAGCCATGTCTCTGATATCCAAATTCCGAAATAAACGCCAGTAATAATCAAATACAATGATGTTCCTCAATACCTGAATTCCCAACTTGTTGAGCATATAGATATTTTCAGGAATTTCTACTGACCGATTTCGAAACACTTCCTTGGTAATCTGGTCTTGATTGTATCCAACATTGATTAATGCCTCCGGTATATAATGAATGGATGTTTTTTGCAAACAACGAATGTAAAACTCAAAATCAACCACCCATTTCAGTTGTTCATCGTAAAGCGGAACCTGGCTTTTTCTGAACAACACATTGCTCGGATTTCCAATGAAATTCTTTTTGAAGAGATAGAGCGGTGATTGAACCAGTCGACTAATTGTAGCAGAACTTATTTGATTGGCTTGTTTGAAAACACCATTTTCGTAATCGTTGAAAGCAGAAAAAATAAAGGATGAAGCCGGATGTTGCTCGATGGCGAGGGCATATTTTTCCAGCGCCTCCTCAGTTGCAAACCAATCGTCGTCGTGCATAATCTTCACCCAATCGTACGTTGCCAGAGCAATGGCTGCATTCCAATTGGCAGGTGACCCCTTGGCAGGAACGTTCTTTTGATAAGCAATGGGGAAAAGGTCTTGGAATTTACCACAACATTGTTTCACTTCGTCATTGGGACTATCGTCCGTAACCACCACTTCAAAATGCCGGTAGGTTTGCGCGGCAATGGACTGCAACAGCACTTCTAAGCAGGGATACATATGGAAATGAATGGTTTCATGATGAGTTGATTGGCCTAGAATTTATGGTTTGTTTGACAGCCGAATCAAGATAGGCTTTAAAAAAGGATAGCAGAGAAACCCAATCACATTTGGCATTAAAGATATCCAATATGTCCAGTGAAGTTTCAGCACCCATTGAATGCGATAATACATGGAGACATTGGACTTCATCAGCACCAACAACCAGGTTTTGGCAATATGGGTTTCATACCTTTTGTCATTTGACTGAAACACTGACTGGGGTAACCAATCCTGATGTCTTTGTTGTCGATGCCATAAAAAAGTATACTTGATCCAATTGTTGTCAAAACTACCTCCTTCAGTCAAATGCACGAGATCGATCTCAAATGAAACGATGGTTTCGTATAATTTGGAAACACGCGTAGAAAAATCAATATCATACACATGAAATCCATTCAGCAGATGTTCATTAAACAATACTTCTGCCCAAACCTTTTGTCGACAAGACATGAACACACCATCTATACACACTACCTGTTCATACGCATTACCCGGATTGGGTTGTGCAAGAATTCGTTTTTGATGACCCTCTCTGTTCACATGTAATACATTGGCACAGTCTAGTTTTGGGATTCCTGTATACCAGCCACTATGAGTACAACTCTTATATTTAGAACCGGCTATACCAATTAATCCTAGAGATGGATTCTCGTCAAAATGTTGCAGGAGGATTTTTCCCCAATTCGTCGTTGAAAAAACCACATCTTCGTGAACAAAGCAAAGTACAGAAAACTGGGCGCGCCTAGCTCCCTGATTGTACACGGCTCCAATGCCTTTTGGTGCCATCCGATTATCCACCACAATCATTTCATATGGCACCCCAATGGTGTTGGCTATATTTGCCTCCAGATTCGCAGACAATACAGGATTGATGGAGCAGACAACGACAGAAATCATTATGGACAACCTTGTTTTAAAAAAACTAATATTTCGCTTATCTTACAAACTTATTTAATAATTGATTATCAATGTCTAACTTTTTTTCAAATGTCCTGCATGGAATGGTTGGCAGAATCAAGCAAGCATTTGATTCGCCATTTAAAAAAGCAGGGCTGAATTGGTTCACCATCAAATACCTGAAGCATCTTCCTTACGGCAAACCTGGCATCTATCATCTGAACGGCATCAAGATACATTACCAAAATGGCCCTGAACTGTTTCATAGTTTGGTAGAGATTTTTGTGGAGGACATTTATGATATTTCATTCAATCATCCCCGCCCCTATATCCTTGATTGCGGCGCCAATATCGGACTGGCCAGTATTTATCTTAAAAGGAAATATCCAGATGCCGTTATTGTTGCCTTTGAGCCTGACACGAATAACTTTGGCTTGCTTTCTAAAAATATCAATCAAATGAATTGGAAGGATATTGAAATCAGACAGGAAGCCATCTGGAAGGACGATTGTCTGTTGGATTTTTCTAGTGATGGAACGCTAGGAAGCAAAATATCCACCAAAGCGCCATCAGCTTCCGGCAACACCAAAGCCATTCGCTTGAAAAATCTATTGAACCGCAAAATTGATTTTTTAAAACTAGACATAGAAGGAGCAGAAACTGAAGTGCTGAAAGATTGCGCAAACGAATTGTCTTGCATAGACCACTTGTTCATTGAATTTCATGGCCATTTCAATCGTATGCAAGATTTGAATGACATCTTGCAATTGGTGACAAATGCCGGATTCTCCTACTACATCAAAGAAGCCACTTCTGTCTATGGCACTCCTTTCAGCCGGGGCAATGAAAAAAGGATGTACGACCTGCAATTGAATATTTTTTGTTTCAAAACAAACTGATTCCTCTTACATGTCTCAAATACGAAAAAGCAGTTTACAAGCCACTACCTGGATATACATCGGTTTTTGTATAGGAGCATTGAACACTTATTTCTTAACACACCAAAGTTGGTTTGAGCCTGAACAGAACGGACTGACTAGGGCTCTGATTGAAATCGGACAGCTGGCATTTGCCTTTTCCACATTGGGTGTCACCTCCTATCTGTTTAAATTTTTTCCTTACTATCAGGACAACCTGGTTCCTAAAAAAAACGACTTGTTGTCGGTGGCATTACTGGTTTCATTGATTGGATTTGTCATTACTTGTTCCGGTATCGTGTTGTTAGAACCTGTCATTGTTCGAAAATTCAGTGCCCGATCCTTGCTGTTGGTGCAATACTTCTATTGGATCTTGCCGATGTCGTTTTTCATCCTTTTGTATTCGGTATTGGAATCCTATTCTTATGGCTTTGGGAAAGGCGTGTTGACCAGCTTGCTTAAAGAAACCATCCTGCGACTCTATACCTTATGCATCATTTTGCTGAAGGTATTCGGATGGATTGATTTCAGAACCTTCATCATGCTGTTTTCCTTTCAGTATGCCCTCATTGTGCTGGTATTGGCATTCCATTTGTACCAACAAAAGCAACTGTGGATCAGCTTCCGATTTAGCCGGTTGACCTGGAAATTCAGAAAAAAGATTTTTGCCATCATGTCTCTGACTTTTGTGGTGATCATTGTTGGGGTGCTGAGACAAAGCATTGACGGACTCGTATTGGCAGCTAAACAAAATTTAACCAGTGTAGGTGTTTTCGGATTGGCCGCTTACATGGTGTCGGTATTGCAGGCGCCTTTTAGGAGCATGGTGGCCGTCACCATTCCCATTTTGTCCCGCGCTTGGAAAGAAAAAGACACCCAAGAAATCAGGAGAATTTACAGTCGGTCATCTATCAACTTACTGAGTTTTGCCTTGATGTTCTTCTTCCTGATTTGGCTGAATTACTCAGATGGAATTGTGTTCTTTCATATCAATCCAGCCTATTTAGATGGGAAATGGGTTTTCTTTACACTAGGGTTGGTCACTATCGTGGAAATGGGCACTGGTGTCAATG
>CAZCCN010000032.1:0-1527 GCA_964497085.1 uncultured Ferruginibacter sp. | reverse complement strand
CTTCAACTTTTTGGCGTTTTGAATTGTGGACAAGTCTCTTGCTGACAGCACTCATAATTCCATTGAGCTACCTGTTAACCGTTCGATACGGCATCATGGGGCCGGCCATTGCCAACCTGGTTTCATTCAGTGTGTACAATGTCATTCGCTGTTGGTTTCTTTGGCATCGTTTTCACATGCAACCTTTTTCTTTCAAAACGATTGAAGTGTTATCACTTGCCGTCATTGCCTACTTGACAAGTCATTACTTGTTTTTGCATACTGAAGGTCTTTGGGGAATGGTGGGCAGGTCTGTGGTGTTCACCTGTCTGTATGGTGGTGGGGTTTATTATAGAAAAATAACACCTGACCTGGAGCCGATTGTCATCAATCTCAGAAAAAGGCTACCCTTTTAACAATCATCTATCACCTGGCAACAATTTTAAGAACGTTTTCAATGATTCCTTTTTTGTTTCATTGAAATGATAGTCGATGTTTTGGGTGTAGTATTTTTTCAAATCATACCCCTCAAATGCAGCTTCTTGGACAATCTCATCTAAGTGATTCAATCCTTCTCCTGTAGCCAAATTGAATGTTTGCACAAATGCTTCTGGAAGCATTTTATTAGATAACCATACTGCAAACACGAAGGGAAGTCCTGTCCATTCCGTCCAAGCTTTACCCAGATCGTATATATACTTGGAATGCTTCCTTTGAAGAAAGGCCCTGTCTCCTATCACCAATCCGGCTGTTTTCCCTTGAATCATTGATTCAAAACCGGCATCGGCTTCCAGCAACGTGGGATTGATTTTCCAGTGCTTTTCCAGTAAAATTTTTAAAAGGGCTACAGATGTTTTGCTTTGGTAGTCTAGCCAGATGGATTCAATTTCATCCAGGGGCACATCACTGAACAAACAGACACTTGCCACCTCGCCGGAGGTGCCAATGCAATAGTCCGATACAACCTGGTGGTTGGGTAATTGAGGAATCATGGCCACAGGCACCAGGGCCAGGTCAACCCGCTCCTCCATTAAATCCCTTGCCAGTTGGGCTGGGTATTGAAATGTCAATTCAATCTCATCTTGAATGGCACCCTTGGTCAAACCATAAGTAAGAGGCTTGGTATTCAAATAACTCACCGCAGCAATCCTGATCTTTCTGTTCAAAGCATTCATCGGCACAAAATTAACCCAATTTGTTGTTCTTGCGAGCAATACGCAAAACCCTTGAAAACTGTCTAAAACTTCAATTTTTGGGTGTAATTTTGTTCCATGAGCCAATCAACCCTAACCAATATTTCTCCGATTGATGGCCGCTATGCCAAATCCACTAAAGAATTAACTGAATTTTTCTCAGAATATGCACTGATGAAATATCGTCTGCATGTGGAAGTGGAGTACCTGATTTTTTTAGCAGAGAAAAAGTTTTTTGCGCTTCGCTCAAAACAAATCAACGTCCTCCGCCAATGGGTGGCTGACTTCTCCATTGAGCAAGCTTCACAAATCAAGGAGACCGAAAAGATCACCAATCACGATGTGAAGGCCATAG
>CAZCCN010000031.1:12214-12551 GCA_964497085.1 uncultured Ferruginibacter sp. | reverse complement strand
TGAGATTAGAACATGGTTGCCTTGGTAACCAAAATTGATTTCCATGGCTTCTGCATTTTTCTTCAATGCATCGATGTTGTTTATGCTTACCCGAACGGTATCAAAATAGAATAAATTTTCGTTTTTGTATCCGATGGCTTGTAATTGATGGCTCAGTTGCTGGGCGAGTAAGGTGGTTCTGCTGGCAATGTTCTTAAGCCCCTCTGCACCATGATACACAGCATACATAGCTGCCATGTTGGCCAACAAGGCTTGAGCAGTACAAATGTTGCTGGTTGCCTTTTCTCTTCTGATGTGTTGCTCTCTTGTTTGCAGGGCCATTCTCAAACATCTGTTT
>CAZCCN010000031.1:10414-12166 GCA_964497085.1 uncultured Ferruginibacter sp. | reverse complement strand
GAATTCATCCTTGGTGGCAAAAAAAGCAGCGTGGGGTCCGCCAAATCCCATGGGTACGCCAAAACGTTGTGCATTGCCAATGGCAATATCCGCACCCAATTCACCGGGTGGTGTCAATAAGCACAAAGCCAACAGGTCGGTGGCCATGACTACCTGCGCATGGACTGCATGTGCCGTGTTGATGAAAGCACGATAGTCTGCAATGAGTCCGTTTTTGTCTGGGTATTGAAGAAGAGCCCCAAAATAACCTTCATCCAAAACAGCTGTTTGATAATTGCCAATCACCAATTCCACGCCGATGGGTGTTGCCCGGGTCAGCAAAACATCTTTTGTTTGAGCCAATACATTTTCATCAACAAAAAACTTGGGTGCACTGATGTGGTCATGGTCTTTGTTCTTGTGATTGAAGAGCATGGACATAGCCTCTGCTGCAGCGGTTCCTTCGTCCAACAAACTGGCATTGGCAATAGGGAGTCCGGTGAGATCACTGACCATGGTTTGAAAATTCAACAAGCTCTCCAACCTACCTTGTGCAATCTCAGCCTGATAGGGGGTATACTGTGTATACCAGCCTGGATTTTCAAAAACATTTCTCAAAATAACACTGGGTGTGATGGTGTTGTAATAACCCTGTCCAATATAAGAACGGAATACTTTATTCTGTGCCGCCAACTGCTTCAAGGAAGTCAGGTATTCATATTCGCTCATGGGCCCTCCGGTTTGCATGGGCTGGCTGAGCCGGATAGAAGCCGGGATGGTGCGATTGATTAATTCGGCTACCGAATCAATGCCAATCTTTGCAAGCATACTGGTGATTTCTGTCTCGCTGGGACCGATGTGTCTGTTGGCAAATTCGTTTTGTTGTTGTTCGAAGAGGGTCATACTATTTTATTTGCAGTCTTTGGGAGTGGGGCAAAGGCTAACCAGGCAAAGACAATGTTGAAAGCGTTATTGATGCGGCAAAATTACAATAAGAAGGGTAGATTTTATGCCTGTAAGTTTCTTAGTTTTGCCTTGTGGAAAACTGTAGGATAATTAAATCCTAAACTTCTATCAAATGAGCAAAGACTTACTGCAGAACTGGGAAAAAAAGTCCTCTGACCGTCAGAAGATATACAAGCAATTTCTTTCAAAAGCACCTAAAAACAAGGTATTGCAGCAATTGCCCGAATTGCATGAAGCAGCCGAAGCAGCTGTGGATTGTTTGTCTTGTGCTGCTTGTTGCAAGAACTATTCTCCCCGATTCAAGACGCCCGACATCAAAAGAATTTCCAAACACCTTCGCCTGAAAGAAGGAGAGTTCATTGAGCAATATTTGCGATTGGATGAGGAAGGGGATTATGTAGTGAACACAAAGCCTTGCCCTTTTTTGGGTGCTGACAATTACTGCAGCATTTATGAGGTGCGTCCCTCTGATTGTGCCCGTTTCCCCTACACAGGTGAAGATGTCTTGATTAAGCGGCCGGCTTTGACGCTCAAGAACGCCAGTTTTTGTCCCATGGTGTATTATGTACTGGAAAACCTGATGGTCCGGATGGATACGTGATGCTTGAGGATTAGTAATTCATTTTTCGAAGGCTAGGTGGTTTGAACCAGTTGATGATGAGAATGGCAAGCGTCATGCATCCTCCAAATACGACCGATGGTACAATACCAATTAGTTTTGCGGCAAGACCACTTTCAAATTGTCCAAGTTCATTAGAAGAATTGATAAAAATGCTATTGACCGACATAATTCTTCCCCGTAATTCG
>CAZCCN010000031.1:5637-10404 GCA_964497085.1 uncultured Ferruginibacter sp. | reverse complement strand
AAGGAATCGTTCCCATGATTTTAGCAGCCACACCACTTTCAAATTGCCCCAATTCGTTGGATGAATTGATGAACATGCTGTTCACGGACATCACCCTTCCCCTCAGGGCATCGGGGGTTTTGATTTGAAGAATGGTCCCCCTGATGATGACACTCACCCCATCCATGCATCCGCTGATTAATAAAGCGACAAACGATAACCAAAATAAATTGGACAGGGCGAAAACAATGATGCATAGGCCAAATCCCCCCACCGCGTAAAAAAGTATTTTCCCTTGGTGTTTTCGAAGGGGCCGAATGGTTAAATACGTGACACTGGCAATCGAACCAATGTCTGTTGCCGCATTCAACCAGCCAAAACCGATGGGGCCGATATGCAAAATGTCTTTGGCAAAAATGGGCACCATGGCCACGGCACCGCCAAACAATACGGCAAATAAATCGAGCGATAAGGTGCCTAAAATCTCCTTTGTTTTGATGACATAATCAATGCCTTCTCGAACGCTCTGCCAGGTATTTTTGGCAGTGGTCACAAAAACGGGCTTGGGTAAAATTTGAAACAACAGGCCAAAGCCTATCAGGATCATTCCCAGTATGACATAAAAGGTTTGGTGGATACCCATCCAGGCGATAAAGAATCCACCCAATGCATGTCCCATGATTGAACCGATGAGCCAGGTGGCCGAACTAATGGAAGCGGCAGCCGGTAACATGTCCTTGGGTACAATTTGTGAAATGATGGAGCCGAATGTGGGGCCCGAAAAGGCCCGAATGGCCCCTGTGCAGGCGATCACGGCAAAAATACACCAGGCAATGGTCCAAGGCTGCAGGTGGGCGTTTGAAAAAGAGGTAGACAGGGCCAACAATAGCGCTATGCAAATGGCATAGAGCAAAACCGTCGTCAGCAGTAGCTTTCTCTTTTCATTTTGATCTATATAGTGTCCCGCGTACAACGCCAAGGATAGCGCAGTAACTACTTCTGAAAGCCCTACCATCCCAAGGGCCAGGGGGCTGTTGGTCAGTTGATATACCCACCATCCAATAACGGTTCCGGTCATACGGAGTCCCATGATGAAGATGAATCTTCCTGCAATAAAATATTTGAATTCCTTAATGGATAAGGGTGCGTAGGGATGATTGTTCATACAGTTAAAACATCATGGCGTAAACAGAATCAGGGCAAAGTGATATAGTGTTGCCCTTGATCGTATTCTTGATTTAGGGCGTTCAGTATGATTTCGAAATGTTCCTTATTGTCAATAAAGTCAGCGTTGGAAGCATCTACAAAAAGTGTTTTGACATTGTGTTGTTTGATGTATTGAATGTAGGAGTCCTGCAAAGAAGCTAAATAGTCATCCGGAATTTGTTGTTCGTAGGTTCTGTTTCTTTTTTTGATGTTCTCCTGTAATTTATGCACCGGGCAATGCAGGTAAATTAGTATTTCAGGCTGAATGATTTGAGGATTGATGATGTCAAAGAGCTTGCTGTACAATTTGTATTCTTCTTCGGGTAAATTGGTTTTGGCAAACAGAAGGCATTTGGTGAACAGGTAATCGGAAATGGTCGTGGCTTGAAACATGTCATTGACCTGCAAGAGCTCTTTTAATTGCTTGTAGCGTTCAGCCATAAAAAACAACTCCAGGGGGAACGCATATTGATCGGGTTTTTCATAAAATTTTGGCAGAAAAGGATTGTCGGCAAATTCTTCCAGGATGAGCCTGGCATTGAAGTGTTTGCTCAGCAATTGTGCCAGGGTGGTTTTCCCGGCACCTATATTCCCTTCTATGGTAACAAAATTATATTTCACGAAACCTACATCTTTACATTAATGGTGCAAAATAAGTTGAAACCAACAAAGCTGCTTAATTTTTTTTCACCGGAAGCTTGTCTGCACAAGCATCCATCAATTCACGAATGGTTTGGTGCAATACCGGGTGCACGAAATCGGGCGAAAGTTCCATTAGTGGGGTGAGTACAAAGTTTCTTTCCTGCAACAGAGGATGCGGAATGTGAAGGTTTTCCTCATTCACCACCGCATTGTTGTAAAACAAAATGTCTATATCGATGATTCTAGGGGCGTTCTTTATGGTTCTGACCCTGCCCATTTCCTGTTCAATTCTCAAAATAGATAACATCACGTCTTGGTAATGTTGCCCGGTTTCAACCAGGATGACTTGGTTGACGAAGTCGGGCTGTTGCGTATTGCCCCAGGCAGCGGTGGTAAACAAAGAAGACTGTTGGATGATTTTTCCAATGCTTGACTCAATCTTTGCACAGGCAGCTTCCATTTGTGCAATGGAGTTTCCCATATTACTTCCCAATGACAGGTAGACAAGGTTATCTTTTTTCAAACTTTTATATCCTTTACAGACACCAAAGGTAGCTTATTCGTTTTTCAAAATGAATCCGTTAGCTTTACAAAATCTAAACAGAAAAAGGGCATGCCATACAATCAATTCAGGGCAATGTGGGCCATCACCCAAGCGAGCTTAAGGTCTATTACCAGAAGTCCATCCGCCATGATATTCAGTTTTATTTTTCCATTCATTTTTATCCTTGTGTTTGGCTTTATTGGCAAAAATGGCATCCAGCAATCTTATAAGGTAGTCATTGATCAACAGGCTGATACTTCCAATGCGCTCTTTCAGGCTATCCAACAATCCAAAGAAATTAAAATTGTACATTATGCGTCTGCTCAAGCCCAGCAAGCCGATTTGGAAAAGGGCCGTATAGCCGGGGTGCTGAATATTCAAAAAGCCGATGCAGCAGGGTCTGCACCATACATCATTCAACTAAAGAGTACAAGTTCCAGCAACGACCAATGGCCTCAATTGAAGAGGGTATTGGATGACATCATCAACCAGTTAAGCAATAATTTGTATCAGGATCGTCCGAGTTATGCTCATTTTTCCTTCAATCCGCAACGTGATATTGCACAGGTGCGTGAATACAAAACCATTGATTTTATTTTACCCGGTCAACTGGGCTTTTCATTATTGAGTGCCGGGGTATTTGGGGTAGCGTTCATGTTTTTTAATTTACGCAACACACTTGTACTCAAAAGATTTTTTGCCACCCCCATCAAAAGAACCTATATCATTTTAGGGGAAGGCATCAGCAGGGTTATTTTTCAGTTAACCACCGCAGTGGTCATTATTTCAGTGGGCTATTTTTTCTTTGGGTTTACGCTTATCCATGGTTTCGAAACCTTCATGGAAATGATGGTACTGAGTTTTCTGGGTTTGCTGGTATTCATGGGTTTTGGATTTATCGTCAGTGGCATTGCTAAAAATGACAGCACCATTCCGCCTTTTGCCAATCTGATTACCCTGCCTCAGTTTTTATTGGGAGGCACTTTCTTTTCAATAGATTCCTTTCCCAAATGGCTGCAACCCGTTTCTCGCGCAATGCCTTTGACCCACTTGAACGAAGCCTTACGAAAAATTGCTTTTGAGGGTCAACACTTGTGGGACGTCCACATCGAAATGGGTATTTTGCTATTGTGGGGTATAGCCGCGTATGCGATAGCGGTGAAAGTATTCAAATGGGAATAAGACTCATCATTCGGGGAAACTGATTTTACCCATTCCGATATTGGGCATTCCTACTGGCGCCATCTCAAAAGTTTTTTTGGATCCTGCGATTTGCTCATTTGCCAGCAAGGCAAATAGAATCGCCTCTTTTGCACCAGGATGTATTTTTTTTTGAGCCGTTGTCTGAATGGTTACATGGGGCAGTAATTCCTGAAGATGTTCCATCAGCAAGGTATTTTCCGATCCGCCTCCACTAATCAATAGGTCACAACCAGTCTGCTTGCCTGTTATTTTTTGAATGGCATGCGCAATCGTTTGTGCTGTGAAAAAATTAAGGGTAGCCATCACATCTGCGTGGCTGATAGTTTCAGTGTGGCTTTCTTTCTGTGCTTTTTTAATATAAGACAGATTAAACCATTCAGGTCCGGTTGTCTTAGGAAACTTCATGTTGAAAAATGGGTGACGCAAGAGGGATTTTAGCAAGGCTGGATTCATGGTGCCTTTTCGGGCAATGGTTCCACGATGGTCAAATTGTTTTCCTGAAAAATTTGCTTGCACCCATTGATCCATTAAATTGTTGCCTGGCCCTATATCTGTGCAAAGTACGCGGTTCCATTTGCCACCTTTTGGAATGAAGGTTACATTGGAAATGCCCCCTATGTTTAGTAGAAGCACATTTTTCTTTGATTGTCCAAATAATAAATAATCTCCATAGGCAGCCAGGGGTGCGCCTTCTCCACCGGCGGCTATATGCTTTTGCCTGAAATCACTCAGGGTGATGATGCCCGTACCAACAGCAATTTGATCTGCATCACCAATTTGCAATGTGCCGTTTCCGAAAAATCGATTTTGATGAAAACGTTTTGGTGCATGGTACACAGTTTGGCCATGACTTGCTATCAGGTCGATTTTTTGTGCAGCGATGTTCCAACGCCGTAAAAAATCATTGATCATGCCTGCATGCACTTGACCTAATTTTTCATTCACCAAACACAATTGTTGCAAGCCGACTGTTTCTTGAGAGAAAACAGACTGAATCAACTGTCTCAAGGAGGCGCTGTAGGGGACAGTTTCAAATGCCACCAAAGAAAGTCTAGTGCAGATGCCCTGTCCCCTAATGTTGCAAACGGCAATGTCCAATCCGTCTAATGAAGTGCCACTCATCAACCCAATAATCAGCCTGCTTTTTTTTCGACCGATTTTGTATAATTTTTCAACACTATGATTCATGTAGA
>CAZCCN010000031.1:0-5627 GCA_964497085.1 uncultured Ferruginibacter sp. | reverse complement strand
CCAACTCCTTAAAAATAGTTTTAAATGATTCTTCTGTCAGTTCTTCCCAGTCTTTGGTGGAAAATTCAAGGATGGCTGGCAGGGGTTTGAATCTTTGTTCTAGGGTAGGGGTTGAAAAGCGATTCCATGGACACACATCCTGGCAGGTATCGCATCCAAATAACCACTGATCGAATTTTCCTTTCATATGCGAATCGATCAACGCTTCTTTCAATTCAATCGTAAAATAGGAAATACATTTGTTGCCATCCACCACTTTATTGGGCAAAATGGCATCGGTAGGGCAGGCATCTATGCATTGGGTGCAAGTGCCGCAGTAGTCTTTGGCAAGGGGCGTATCATATAACAGCTCTATATCCACAATCAATGAAGCGATAAAAAAGAAAGAACCTTTATTTCTGTTGATCAGGTTTCCATTTTTACCTATCCATCCCAAACCAGCCTGTTGGGCCCAGCTTCTTTCCAACACTGGTGCACTGTCTACAAATCCCCTTCCTTCGATTGTGCCAATCTGTTCTCTAAGAATAGAAAAAAATGCATGCAGTTTTGATTGGATGACCATGTGATAATCTTCGCCCCAGGCATACTTGGAAATTTTTACTTCTTGATCGGCTTGTGGATTTTCAGGAAAATAGTTCAATAAAAGAGTGATCACCGATTGGG
This sequence comes from uncultured Ferruginibacter sp., assembly GCA_964497085.1. Classification (GTDB taxonomy): domain Bacteria; phylum Bacteroidota; class Bacteroidia; order Chitinophagales; family Chitinophagaceae; genus Ferruginibacter. Next base: position 4,964 of record CAZCCN010000031.1, on the reverse strand, counting down.
CACCGGGAACCAGTTTGCGCGGATCAATGCGCAAATCAAAATGATTTTCCATGTATTGCATTTGTCCATGCATTCCTTGCGACAGCCAATCTTCCAATCTTCTGGCGTCTTCAGTCAATTCAACCGCTTTGGCAATCCCACAAAATGAAAACCCCAATGTGGCGGCTGTGTCCTTGACCAAACGAGTGGTGGATTCAATGTTCATCATAGGTCAAACGTAACTTATTGGGAGGAGCCGTCTTCCAAATGAATTTTATGGAAAAACCGGTGAAGGATCGGTGCGATCAAAACGCCAAAAGTTGTTAGAAAGGTTACCCCGCTAAACAAAGCATACAATGATGCAAATACCTTGGCAGCTTTTGATAAAATAATGGAAGGATCGATGATGGGTCCCATACCGCTCAAAATCATGGAAGCATTCAATAAACTGTCATACCAATCAAATTCGGGGATGGTGATTTTGTATCCCACAATTCCAATCAATAAACTACCCAACACAATCAAAAATGCTATGAATGCATTGTTGGTGATTCTTTTTCGGTAGACATGTTTGGGGGCAAGGGGTTGTTTTCTGTTTTCGTACATCGTTCGTTCAGCCATTTAGCAGCATAAATATAACCTCCTTTTGGCCAAATTCATTTAAATCAGGCTCAAAAATCAACGGTTCCGATACCAATCGTTGCCATCAGTATATCATTTCCTGCAATTATATCAGTTACCGACCGATTTGAATGATACTTAGTCAGTTAATCATTGTATTCTATGCCAGAATAGCATAGTTTTTCAATTGGGTAAAGATTTGATGTAAAGTATTGCATACACATAAAAACGACCTATATGAATACCAATAATTTTACCATTAAGGCAACGGAATTGCTCCAGCAGGCACAACAATTGGCGTTCAATCAAATGAATCCAAATATAGAATCGGAACACTTGTTGAAGGCATTGATGAAAATGGAGGATACTCCCATCGACTATTTGTTGAAGAAAAACAATGTGGCGATTCCCTTACTGGAAAACAAACTACAAGATCTATTGAAAAGGTTGCCAGTCGTGCAGGCTGATCCTGCCCAAACCATTGGTCGGGAAGCCAATGCAGTCTTGTTGCGAGCCGGATCGGTATTAAAAAGTTTTGGCGATGAATTTGTAACCCCCGAACATATATTATTGGCACTGGTGCAGGGAAAAGACAGTACGGCCACTGCATTAAAGGATGCAGGCCTTACCGAAAAAGGTTTGATGGTCGCGATCAAAGAATTGCGCAAAGGCAGTACCATACGTTCTGCCACCCAAGAAACGCAGTTCAATGCCTTGAATAAATATGCCAAGAACCTAATTGAGCTGGCCCGCATCGGCAAATTGGATCCGGTCATTGGTCGAGATGAAGAAATCAGGCGAACCCTTCACATTTTAAGCAGAAGAACCAAAAACAACCCCATTTTGGTGGGGGAACCGGGTGTGGGTAAAACCGCCATTGCTGAAGGATTGGCCATGAGGATTGTCAATGGTGATGTTCCTGAAAACCTGAAGTCTAAAATCATTTATGCCCTGGACATGGGACAACTGATTGCGGGTGCCAAGTACAAAGGAGAATTTGAAGAAAGATTGAAATCCGTTGTGAAGGAAGTGACCGATAGTGAAGGTGAGATCATATTGTTCATTGATGAAATTCATACATTGGTCGGTGCCGGCGGAGGCGATGGTGCCATGGATGCAGCCAATATTCTGAAGCCTGCCCTGGCCAGGGGGGAATTGCGTTCGGTTGGGGCCACTACTTTATCGGAATACCAGAAGTATTTTGAAAAAGACAAAGCACTTGAAAGAAGGTTTCAAAAAGTGATGATTGACGAGCCAACCATTGAAGATGCGGTATCGATTTTGAGGGGATTGAAAGACCGGTATGAAACGTATCATCATGTTCGGATCAAAGATGAGGCCATCATCGCCGCGGTAGAACTCTCGCAACGGTATATCACCGATCGATTTTTGCCCGACAAAGCCATCGATTTGATTGATGAGAGTGCCGCCAAGCTTCGGCTCGAAATGAATTCTATGCCGGAAGAACTAGACAAATTGGAGAGGCAGATCAGGCAACTTGAAATTGAAAGAGAAGCCATCAAACGCGAACAAGACGATGCCAAACTAAAAGTCCTCAATACCGAGATCGCCAATCTATCAGTAGAACGGGATACCTATCTGGCCAAATGGAAACAGGAAAAGGAAATGGTAGACAAGATTCAACAAGCGAAGGGTGAAATTGAAAGTTTAAAACAGGAAGCCGAACAAGCTGAACGAAACGGAGACTACGGAAGGGTCGCTGAAATTCGCTATGGACATATCAAAGCCAAAGAAAGTCAAATAGCAGAATGGACAGGTCAATTAGATGAACTCTCTGAAAAACGATTGCTGAAAGAAGAGGTGGATGCGGATGACATTGCTGAAAGCATTGCCAAAGCAACGGGTATTCCGGTTGCTAAAATGCTGCAAAGTGAAAAAGACAAACTCCTTCACCTGGAAGATGAGTTGCACAAAAGGGTCATCGGACAGCAGGAAGCCATTGAGGCTGTTTCGGATGCCATCAGAAGGAGCCGGGCAGGATTGCAGGATACTCGCCGGCCGATTGGCTCATTCATTTTCCTAGGTACAACGGGTGTTGGTAAAACAGAATTGGCCAAAGCGTTGGCGGATTACCTGTTTGATGATGATTCGATGATGACTCGAATTGACATGAGCGAATACCAGGAAAAACATACCGTCAGCAGGTTGGTGGGAGCGCCCCCCGGCTACGTTGGATATGAAGAAGGCGGTCAATTGACAGAGGCAGTCAGGCGCAAACCTTATTCGGTGGTCTTGTTGGATGAAATTGAAAAAGCGCATCCAGATGTGTATAACGTATTGTTGCAGGTATTGGATGACGGAAGGTTGACAGACAACAAAGGCAGGGTGGTGAATTTTAAAAACACCATAGTGATCATGACCAGCAACCTCGGTAGTCAAATCATTCAGGAGAATTTTGAAAACATCACTGAAGGGAACAAAGAAGCTGTCGTGGACAAAACCAAATTGGAGGTATTGAACCTGTTGAAACAGGTGATTCGTCCAGAGTTTTTAAATAGGATAGATGAGGTGATCATGTTCCAGCCCCTGATGAAAAACGAAATCAAATCAATTATCGGGATTCAACTGGAATCGCTTAAAAAAATGGTTGCTGCCAATGGAATACAACTGCAATTCAGTGACTATGCCCTCGACTTTCTGGCTGAACATGGATTTGACCCGCAATTTGGTGCCAGACCGCTGAAAAGGGTCATTCAAAAGCAAATTGTCAACCAGTTGAGTAAGCGAATACTGGCGGGAGACATCAACAAATCTCAGCCTGTTTTGGTGGATGTATTTGATGGCTTGGTTGTATTCAGGAATGAGCAATCAGCCCCTGTATTGAATAAAATAAAATTGTAACAAAAACTTCACAATTCGTATAATATTGATTATCAATTAAATGAGCGATTTTTCTGATATTTTGTTTAAGTGGTTTTTGAAAGATTTCAAAAAATCCTATCTTCAGCCGAATCGTTCAATTTTTTTTCGTATAACAATAAACATTTATCTCTCTTTGATTGTTAAACAATTGCAACCAGAAGTCAGGTAAACTAAATGAATCAATATGGCATTTAAAAAAGAAGTAGTAGAGATTATAGAGCCTAGAGATGTATTCGTTGGAAATCCCAAGGCGGAAGTAACGCTGGAAGAGTTTGGCGAATATGAAAGTGAAGTGTGCGCAAAAGCGAATGAAGTAGTCAAGCAATTGTTGGTTGATTACGATGGAAAGATCCGATTCAATTTTCGTCATTTCCCATTAACCAATGTGCACCAAAGAAGTTTGAAAGCAGGAGAAGCCGCGGTGGCAACTGCCCAAGAAGGAAAGTTTTGGGAAATGCACAACATTTTGTTCGCCAACAGAAGAAATTTAGGTACTACCAGTCTTAAGCTCCATTCCAAAGAAGCCGGGGTGAAGAATAAAAGATTTTTGGATGACTTGGTGAACGCCACCTATGGATGGCAGGTGCAAGGTGATTTGAAGGAAGGTCTTGACAGGGGGGTGAAGAACGTGCCTACATTCTTTGTGAACGGAACCATGGTTACCGGAAAGCCAACCTACGAGGAACTCAAAAAAGCCATTGATAGTGCGTTGAAAAAATTAAAAAAACCAACTGCATCCAAGTCGGCCAAACCAGCCAAGGTAGCCAAGTCAGCACCTGCTCCCAAAAAGGCGCCAGTCAAAGTGGTGAAATCCTCTAAAGCAGCGGCTCCCAAAGTGAAATCAGTAAAGAGCATTAAAGTGGTCAAGCCCGTAAAACGAAAATCAGTGGCCTCCAAAGCCAAGCCAAAACAAAAAGCAAGACAAAGGGCATAATTGATTAAAGACACTTTGTAAAGCAAAAGCCGCCATTGTTTGCGGCTTTTTTAATTTCTAGGAAGGAAGATGTGTTTATTGAAAAAATACTTTCACCGTTTGGTAGAACAACCGGTTGCTCATGTAATGTTGCTGGGCAAGTTGTTGCCTTTCTGAATAGCCTTGTAAACCGAACAGGCCTGCAGCATTGCCTTTGTTGATTGCAATTTCAAGGTAACCGGCCGAATTGAAAAAAGCAAGTTTTTCTCCTTCGGGGACGTCGGCGTAGCTCTCACTGATTTTGTCAATGGTTTCATCTCTTTTGAAAACAATGCTGAAGTTTCGTCCTTTTCGGTGCTCTTCGAATTCGATTCGATTGATATTTACAATCACATTTTCAAAATTGTCAATAAAGATGATTTGCCCCTCAATCCAATTGTCTCCAACCAATGGGCGTAGGGGATGTTTGACTTTTATGTTGATGTTCGTATCGCCTACTTCTTCAATGGTTTTACCGTTGCTCAATTCGTGCAAGGCTTTCGCAAACACACTTGTACAAAACAAAGTA
>CAZCCN010000030.1:4993-12873 GCA_964497085.1 uncultured Ferruginibacter sp. | reverse complement strand
TAAGGGTATAAACATATGTAAATAAAGTTTTATATTAATGAGTCGTTTGGATTTAAGGCAAGCCGTTTCTTGGGCTTATTTATATAGAAAATAATTCAAATACATCCGTTGCTTCCCAAGACACCCATAAACACCAAATGCTCTTATTATCAGTTTGATGGCACCTGTTTTGATTGGTTTTAGCAATAAAAATACGAATGGTAAATATATTTATAAAAACAATTAGTTTACAAAATAAACTTAATTATTTTTTGTCACACCTCCCAATGCCTGTTGAGGTTTCCCTTTGGAAAAAAGCTGATTTTTGGTTTATAATTATTTCATTTATATTTAATTATAGTTGTATTAATATTAATATATGATTAGCTTGCTTCGACTGAATTTGATTTACCTGAATAAAATTTTATTTTTTTTTGTGGGGGCAATTTGTAATTTAGCAGTAGAATTTAATGGGTTAGTAAGTACAAAGGGTCGGCAGCAATGCTGACCCTTTTACTTTTTACGAATTCGTTGCATAGACGTTTTATTTTGCTCCATTTTTTCTGCGCTTCGATCAAGAGATCAACAGAAAAGAATCGTTGAATTGACTTCACTAATTTTTCTTCAACAACCCCATTGCTTTTTTTTCATGAAGCATTTTGCATTTACATTTACCACATGAGCAAAACAAAATCAGCCTTCTTTTGTCAAAGTTGTGGATACGAAAGCACCAAATGGCTGGGCAAATGTCCCTCGTGTAATCAATGGAATGCTTTTGTAGAAGAAGTCATCGTAAAAGGAACCGACAAACATGCCACGGAGGATTGGAAAGATTATGCAGGAGGATCCAAAAACAAAACAGTTGCGATTGCAGACATCAGTAGTGCCGAAGAGAAAAGAATCCTCACAGAAGATCCTGAATTGAATCGGGTGTTGGGCGGCGGTATCGTATTGGGCAGCATCGTGTTGGTGGCTGGAGAGCCCGGTATTGGTAAGTCTACGCTCTTTTTACAAACCGGCTTGCAATTGAATCAATGCACCACCTTATACATCAGCGGAGAAGAAAGTGAACAGCAAATTAAAATGCGCGCAGACAGAATAGGAAAATCCAGCCCCTCATTTTTTCTGCTCACCGAAACGGATACCCAAACGATTTTTAAAGAAATAAAAAAGCTACAACCCCAGGTAGTGATCATCGATTCGATTCAAACCTTGCAGTCTCCCTTTGTTGAATCTTCACCTGGCAGCATCAGTCAAATCAGAGAATGCGCTGCCGAATTGCAACGATTTGCCAAAGAAACCAATACACCTGTATTCTTAATTGGGCACATCACCAAAGATGGAAACATTGCAGGACCCAAGATACTCGAGCACATGGTGGATACCGTTTTGCAATTTGAAGGAGACAGACATTACGCTTATCGCATCTTGCGAACATTGAAAAACAGGTTTGGCTCCACTGCTGAACTTGGTATTTATGAAATGACCCAACAAGGGATGCGTTCCGTTAACAATCCGAGTGAAATTTTGATTACCCAGAAGGAAGACCAGTTAAGTGGCATTGCCATTGCCGCCACGATTGAGGGCATGAGACCGTTATTAATTGAGACACAGGCACTTGTAACCCAAAGTGTATACGGAACCCCGCAACGAACCGTCAGCGGATTTGATTTAAGGCGGCTTCAATTGCTGTTGGCCGTACTGGAAAAAAGAGGTGGGTTCCATTTTGGCGTCAAAGACGTATTCATCAATATCGCCGGTGGGATCAAAACAGAAGACCCTTCCATTGATCTGGCCATTGTGAGTGCTTTGTTGAGCAGCTACGAAGACACGCCTCTTCCCCAGCATATTTGTTTTGCAGGCGAAGTAGGACTTAGTGGAGAAATCAGGGCTGTCAATCGAATTGAACAACGCATTGCCGAAGCCGAGAAACTGGGTTTTGAAAAAATTATTTTGAGTAAGTACAACGCCAAATCCATTGGCAAATTGAAAACAGGTATTGAGATTGTAGCCTTGGGAAAAGTAGAGGAATTGTATCAGTATCTGTTTTAATCCATTTAGCCGACCCCTATGTTTTCGTTTCCATCCTTCATGCAGGATGCCTTGCATCTATTGTACCCGCATCTTTGTATTGGATGCCGGAGTGATGTACTGGAATACCATGCAACCCTCTGTATTCATTGCCACGAGGACTTACCCAAAACAGCTTTCGCAGACCAGGAAAATAATCCCGTCGAAAAAATATTATTGGGCAGGTTGCCAATTGCCGCTGCACACAGTGAATATTATTTTTCCAAAGGCCAAATCATGCAGCAACTGATTCATGCATTGAAATACCAAGGAAACAAAACGGCGGGACAGTACCTGGGCACTCAAATAGGGCAAACCTTGTTGCAGAGCAGCCGTTTTCAAGACATTGACCTCATCCTGCCGCTGCCCATGTTTGCAGCCAAAGAATATGCAAGAGGTTACAACCAAGCCACCATCATTGCCGAAAGCATCGCAACAGAAATGAAAAAGACCTGTAACAGCCGGTTGCTTTTTCGAACGCATGCCACAGACACGCAAACCACTAAAGACCGTTCGACAAGGTGGGAAAATGTTCGAGCTAGTTTTGGAATCAAAGAGACAAATGCGTTGACTGGCAAAAACATCTTACTGGTGGATGATGTGATTACCACCGGTGCCACCCTTGAAGCCTGCGGACAATTGTTGTTGGACATTCCCCAAACCAAATTGTACATAGTGACAGCTGCATTTGCAAGCCACTAATCACGTTGAGCGGATGTAAAAACAAACAAGTACTTTTGAATGATGAAAAGAACCAGGATTTTATTGGTTGTAAGCTGCATGACTTTTGTGGTCATGTTGTTGTCCTGTAAAAAGGATAGTTTCACGACCTATCCTGCTGACACCCTTCGATTCACCGCAGACTCCATTCGGTTTGATACAGTTTTCACCGGTGTGGGATCTGTGACCAAATCTTTTAAAATCATAAATGACCATGACCAAAAAATACGCATTGCCTCCATTCAGTTGATGGGTGGAAATACAAGTGCTTTTTCCATGAATGTGAATGGTCAAGCCAACTCCGAATTGAAAGACTATATCCTGGACGCCAATGACAGCATCTATGTATTTGTGTCCGTCCACATCAATCCCAATTCAGTCAATGTGCCATTCATTGTGAATGACAGCATATCAATCCGTTACAATGGAAACGAGCAGTACGTTCAATTGCAGGCATATGGCAAAAACGCACACTTTATCCGCAATCAAACAATCACCGGAAACCAAACCTGGGTCAACGACCTGCCCTATGTCATTGAGGGCGACTTGCACATTGATACCCTTGCGCACTTGCAGATGGAAGCGGGCTGCTCTATATACATGCATGCCAACGGACGAATCTTGGTAGATGGTCAATTGACGGCTATCGGTCAAAAAAACAACGAGATTCAATTCAAAGGTGATCGACTGGATGCGCCCTATCGAAATCTGCCGGGCACCTGGCCAGGCATATATTTCAGAAATGAAAGCCACGACAACGAATTGACTTTTGTGGTCATCCAATCTGCGCAGCAAGCCATTATGATTGAAGGCGCAAGCAACAACAACCTTCCAAAACTTAACATGCAACAATGCGTGATTGACAATGCATCGATAGCCGGTATCCATGCCACGGGAAGCGATGTTTCCATGAACAACTCATTGGTGCGCAACTGTGGCAAAGATATTTTTATTGAATACGGTGGTCATTATGCGTTTACCAATTGTACCCTTGTCGCCTATAGCAATCCATATGCCTATCACCAAGATCCGGTGGTGAACATAGCTGACTACCAAACATCAAATGGAAATGTATTGACCGCAGACTGCTATGTCAGCATGTCGAATTGTGTGATCTGGGGAGATGGTGGAACGATTACAGATGAAATCAATGTAGACAAGGCAGGCAATCTTGCTTTCTATGTAATCCTTGCAAACTCTTTGTTTAAATCTATTTCGGATCCGAATCACACCCAACTGACAGGATCCATTAAAAACATCGATCCATTGTTTGACAGCATCGATCCGGGAAACAACTACTTTGATTTTCATATTCGGCAAACGGCAGCATCTCCCCTATTAGACGCAGGCCTTCACACAAACTTTCTGTTCGATCTGGATGGAGTTGCCCGAGAAACAGGTGCCGCCACTGATATTGGATGCTTCGAAAAGCAATAATCGTTTCGTTTCAGACAACCTTTTGCATATTCTATTGTTAAAGAGCTATGATTAAACTATTCACCCTTTCTGCCCTGCTTCTTTCCTGCCTAAGCAGGCCTGATCAAGACATCCAATCATCACAGATGAACACAGATACCCCAAAAAGCATACATGTTTTTAAAGTAACCGCTATTGATGGCGGAACAATAGACTTTGCACAATTCAAAGGAAAAAAAATATTGATTGTGAACACCGCTTCAGAATGCGGATATACACCCCAATATAAAGCATTGCAACAATTGTATTCGAGATACAAGGACAAACTCGTTGTTGTAGGCTTTCCAGCGAATAACTTTGGTCAACAGGAACCTGGATCGAATCAAACCATTCAGGCATTCTGTACAAAAAACTATGGTGTTGATTTTCCGATGGCGGCCAAAATTTCGGTCAAGGGCTCGGACATGGCACCCATTTATCGTTGGCTAACCAATCAATCTGAAAACGGTGTCCTGAACACCACCATCACCTGGAATTTCAATAAGTTTCTACTGAATGAACAAGGCCATCTCCTGCAAAAGTTCGAAAGCAGTGTCAGCCCTATGAGCGAGGAAATCATTCGGCTGCTGTAAACATCCACATCGGACCAAAACTTTCTGTTGATTTCATAGCGAATTCATTTTACTTTGCAGGGTGCAATTTAAAGATGTTATAGGGCAGCAGGCTGTCAAGTCTCAACTCATCGACTTGTATCAGCAGAATCGGCTAAGCCATGCCTTGTTGTTTGCAGGAAAAGAAGGAGCAGGAGGTTTATCCCTCGCCATTGCTTTTGCCCAATACCTGGTATGTGAAAAGATCAATCAGACTGCAAAGCCCCAAACCCCTGCCGGACCCTCTTTGTTTGGAGAAGAGCCTGTTGCAGCTACGGCCATCCAGCAATCACCAAACGATTTTCAAGATTCCTGTGGCGTTTGTCCTGCTTGTGTAAAAGCAACCCAGCTTATTCATCCGGACATCCATTTCTCTTATCCCGTAGTGACCAAGAAAACGGGCGAGAAGCCAATCAGTACGGATTATATCAATGAATGGCGCCAGTTCATTCAGGAGCAGCCCTATGGAAATGTGTTTGATTGGTTGCAATCAATCCAGGCAGAAAACAAGCAAGGCAATATCACCGCTCATGAATGCAATGACATCATTCGCAAAATGAGCTTGAAGAGTTTTGAATCGGAATACAAGTTTTTGATTATGTGGATGCCCGAATTCTTGGGCAACGAAGGGAACAAACTCCTTAAACTAATCGAAGAGCCTCCTCCCAATACCTTGTTTATATTGGTGGCCGAAAACGAGTCATTGATCTTGCCCACCATTCTTTCCAGAACTCAACTGGTAAAAATTGGGCCCTTGTCCAAACAAGACATCGTTGCAGGACTCTTGGCTAGTGGAGGAAGTGATGCCCATCAGGCAAATAACATCGCCGAATTCAGCGATGGCAATTACCATGAAGCGCTCGACCAGCTGAAGCATTCCGATAACAATTGGGAAACCTTCTTGCGCGATTGGCTGAACAGTATACTGAAATCCGGTCCCACCGCACAGGTGCAGTGGATTGAGGAAATCAGTAAGATTGGAAGGGAAAAACAGAAACAATTCCTGAAATACGGCAATTACGTTATACAAAAAGCCATTCGCCTCCAAGCCGTCGGAGACAACGAATTGGCTTTGGAGAACAACAAACAGGCTTCGATCCTTGATTTAGCCAATCGATTGAACCGGCTTTGTGACATCAACCAATTGGAGGCCATCTGCAAAGAATTGGACCTAGCCAGCTATTATGTGGAGCGAAATGCCAATGCAAAAATCCTCTTTCACGCCCTCACGATTAAGATATACCATATAATTAGCAACAAATCAGTAATTTTGATGTCATAAGCCATCCACAGGAAGCGTTCAGGTGAAAAAGAGTTAAAGGCAGAAAATCGCTGGTTGGTTGGCATGGGTGGAATTCAATTGTTAAATATCTTAAATTCAAATAGATATGAGTTGTGGAAGTTGCGGAACGGGCGCACCAGGCGGATGCAAAAGCCATGGAAGCTGTGCCAGCGGAAGTTGCAACCGGATGAATGTATATGACTGGCTGGCCAACTTGCCTTTCAGCGATCCAGAGAGCAATTGCAAAATTGTCGAAATCACTTTCAACAACGGAAGCCGCAAAGAGTATTTCAGAAATACCACTGTACATTATTTTGAAAAAGGCGAATGGGTGGCTGTAGAAGGTGCCAGCGGCTTTGACGTAGGCATGGTCAATCTGACAGGCGAATTGGTACGGATGCAGCTGAAAAAAAACAACATCGACGAAAAGAACAACGAACTCAAGAAAATACTGCGCCGGGCTACAGAACAAGACCTGGCTAAATTGAAAGAAACCAAAGCGCGCGAAGCCCAGGTGTTGATTCGGAGCAGGGCCATTGCCAGACAATTGAAACTGGAATTAAAAATGGCCGAAGTAGAAATACAGGCCGATGGACGCAAAGCCACTTTCTTTTACATTGCCGATGACCGGGTCGATTTCAGAGAACTGATCAAATTGTACGCCGGTGAATTCAAAGTAAAAGTGGAAATGAGACAAATTGGTGCTCGTCAGGAAGCCGGTAAGGTGGGTGGAATTGGAAGCTGCGGACGCGAACTTTGTTGCAGTACCTGGCTGACGGATTTCAAAAGTGTGAACACCAACGCAGCCCGCTATCAAAACCTCAGCATCAATCAAACCAAATTGAGCGGACAGTGTGGCCGGCTTAAATGCTGTTTGAATTATGAGCTAGATACCTACCTGGATGCATTGCAATTTTTCCCCACCGATGCGGATTCGCTGGAAGTAGCAAAAGGACGCGCTTACTTGGTGAAGAAAGATATATTCAGGAATTTAATGTGGTATACTTTACCAGACAGCAACAAACAATATCCGTTATCGATTGAAACGGTTAAAAAAATTAAATCTCAAAATAGGGAAGGCATCCGACCAGAAGAATTGGAGACAGCCGAAGTGATGACGGGCAAACCCAAAGAAGTGGAACCCGAATATGCAGACATAGTGGGACAGATCAGTTTGAAAAGCCTGGAAAAAACAACCCGCAAAAGAAGAGAAAAAGAAAGGAGTCAACAACGTGGCCCGCAAGGCGGCAATCCACGAAGCGGATCCGGAAGAGGCCCTCAGTCCAATCAACCCAGAAATGCCCAGGGTCAACAACGCAACGCACCCCGTGGACAAAGGCCCCCACAACAAGCCAACAGAGGCAGACAAGCAAGACCCGGCAATGGTTCGCCTAAAGGACCTGCTGCATCATAAGATATTTTACCCCTTTCAAAATACAGGTTTCCGTGTCAATTTCAGTTCAACATCTTTCAAAGCAATATGGACAACAGTTGGCTGTCAACGATGTTTCGTTTCACATCAACAAGGGTGAAATTGTGGGCTTTTTAGGGCCCAATGGCGCCGGCAAATCCACCACCATGAAGATGCTCACCGGCAGCATTGAACCAAGCAGTGGACAAATGGCTATTTGTGGAATGCCTGTGTGTAAAAACGGTGTGGGCACCAAAGAAAAAATCGGCTACCTGCCAGAAGCCAATCCATTGTATCCGGAAATGTATGTAAGGGAATATTTGGATTTTGTTGCGGGTATTTATCAATTGAA
>CAZCCN010000030.1:0-4983 GCA_964497085.1 uncultured Ferruginibacter sp. | reverse complement strand
CTTTGTAGCTTCTGTTCATCAGATTGCGCAAAAAGCATCACGGATGGAAGAAACCATTGCATTGGTGGGTTTACAAACTGAAGCGCACAAAAAAATTGGCGAACTGAGTAAAGGATATAAGCAACGGGTAGGATTGGCGGCCGCATTGATGCACCAACCTGAAGTTCTGATATTGGATGAACCCACTTCCGGACTAGACCCCAACCAGATGCTCGAAATCAGAGAAGTAATCAAGCAACTTGGTCAACACAAAACGATTTTGTTTTCTTCACACATCATGCAGGAAGTGGAAGCCATTTGCGAACGGGTCATCATCATTCACCAGGGATGCATCGTGGCAGACGACACGGTTCAACAATTGAAAAAAGGCATTGGCAACAATCATTTTGTGTCCGTTGAATTTGAGGAAGCGGTTCCCACCGCGTTACTTGCCTCTCTGAAAGGATCTATTGCTGTTACCAGCATGTCGACAAATCGTTTCAAAATCGAAACCGATCAACCCGAACAGGTCAGAAAGCAATTGCTAGAAATCAGTCTCCAATCAAACCTCAACATTGTTTCCCTTCACAGCCAAAAACAACACCTGGAAGAGGTTTTCACGGCCCTCACCCATTGATTTTTGATTTTGAACACAGCGAGAAAGGTCGTTAATTTGCAAAAAATAACCATTAAAATACTTTAGTATGAGCTACATCGCATCAATACACGCCCGTCAAATCTTAGATAGCAGAGGAAATCCAACAGTAGAAGTGGATGTCTTGACTGAAAACGAACGACTGGGCAGGGCGGCTGTACCCAGTGGTGCAAGCACCGGTATTCATGAAGCGGTGGAATTGAGAGACAACAATAAAAAAATATACGGCGGCAAGGGCGTATTGAAAGCAGTTAAAAATGTGAACACGGTCTTGGCCGATCATTTACTCGGATGGGATGTGGCCGATCAAACTGGCATCGATGCCATGATGATACAATTGGATGGCACCGAGAACAAAGGAAAATTAGGTGCCAATGCCATGTTGGCCGTGAGTCTGGCTGTCGCCAAGGCCGCTGCACTTGAAGCCAATCTGCCTTTGTACAGGTATATTGGCGGCACCAATGCAAGCGTGTTGCCCATTCCGATGATGAACATCTTGAACGGCGGGGCGCATGCCGACAACAAAATTGATTTTCAGGAATTCATGGTGATGCCGGTGGGTGCGAAAAGTTTTAGCGAAGGCCTTCAATGGGGCGTTGATATTTTTCATGCCTTGAAAACAGTTCTTAAAAAGAAAGGATACAGCACCAATGTGGGTGACGAAGGCGGCTTTGCCCCCAATATCCAAAGCAATGAAGAAGCGATTGAAACCGTATTGACTGCTATACAAGCGGCTGGTTACAAAACAGGAAGCCAGGTGGCCATTGCCATGGATGCGGCCAATAGTGAATTGTGGAATGCCAAAGAGAAAAAATATATTTTCCACAAAAGCAACGGTAAAAAATTAACCAGTGAGCAATTGGTGAAGTTTTGGGAAAACTGGGTAAGACAATACCCCATCATTTCGGTGGAAGATGGAATGGCCGAAGATGATTGGAAAGGCTGGAAAATGTTAACAGAAACCATTGGCAGCAAATGCCAATTGGTAGGAGATGATTTGTTTGTGACCAATGTAAAAAGATTGGAAAAAGGGATTACTCAGGATATCGCCAACGGTTTGTTGGTGAAAGTAAATCAGATTGGTACGTTAACCGAAACCATCAATGCGGTTACCATGGCTCAGCAAAATGGGTATAATACCATCATGAGCCACCGCAGCGGGGAAACAGAAGACAGCACCATTGCGGATTTAGCGGTTGCGCTGAATTGCGGTCAAATCAAAACCGGCTCCGCTTCCAGAAGCGATCGGATGGCCAAATACAACCAGTTGATCCGTATAGAGGAAATGTTGGGCGACAGGGCCATCTATCCAACCGGTAAAATCAAATTTGGCAAATAAGCACTTGAAAAGGGTGTTGGTGGTTTTGAAAAACAATCCTACATTGTATATTCATTAATTTCATTTGCATGGCCGCGATAGAAAAGATTTATCCCTTACTGAGAAACAAGTATTTTATCTCCTTGGCTGTTTTTTTGATTTGGATGTCCTTTTTTGACCCAAAAGACTGGGGGTTGATTTATAACAGAAATCAGAAACTCAAAGAGCTTCAGAAAAGTGAAAAAACGCTCAACCAGCAGATCACTCAAACGAAAAACGAATTGTCTTTTCTGAAAACCAGCGCACAAACCATTGAGCGGTATGCCAGAGAAAAATACCTCATGAAAAAAGACAACGAAGATATTTTTTTGGTAAAAAATCCTGAAAATCAACCCAAATAAGGAGCGGAAGGCAATAAACCACAGCGTTTCTCGTTTAATAGCCACACAACACTCATTACTCCATTCAATTCAAACGCAATATGGCTGAAGTTTCAACAGAAGAATTGATATCGCACCTGTACAACGAGGTATCAGCGACCAGAAGGGATGCCATTCATAAGGCCCTGCAGGTAGATGCTGAATTGATGGAAACCCATCAAGGCCTTTCGGAAACCATGCAGGAGCTGTCTAATGTTGCGTATTCACCCAGAAAAGAAAGCATTGAGCGCATCTTACAATACGGTCAGTCCACTTAAAATATTGATTCAAACAATCAGCTGCCCGTTTCAATGAGACGGGTTTTTTTATGAATAAGAAAGAGCGATATCAATTTGTCATTCGGTGGTTTCAACAACATGTGCCTGTTGCGGAGACGGAATTGATGTATGACAACCCTTTTCAATTATTGGTGGCCGTCATCTTGTCTGCTCAATGCACTGACAAACGAGTGAACATGGTTACCCCCGCCCTCTTTGAAAAATACCCTGATGCTTTGGCTATGAGCCAGGCCCCCGTAGAAGATTTGTTCCAACTCATCAAAAGCATCTCTTATCCCAACAACAAAGCCAAACACCTGGTGGGCATGGCAAACAGGCTGTTGGAAAACCACCAAGGAATGGTTCCAATGCGGGTGGATGACTTGGTTAAGTTGCCGGGAGTGGGCCGAAAAACAGCCAATGTCATCACTTCCGTGATTGATCACCAGCCCAATATGGCGGTGGATACCCATGTGTTCCGTGTCAGTGCCAGAATAGGCCTCACCACAGGTGCCAAAACCCCCTTAGCCGCTGAAAAACAATTGATTGCACATATCCCCAAGGAATGGGTTCACCAAGCACACCATTGGCTGATCCTGCACGGGAGGTATACCTGCTTGGCCAGGCAACCCAAATGTGACAACTGTGGGCTGCAACCAGCCTGTAAGCACTTTCAAAAGGGCTCATGATTCAATTTTTCAGAAAAAATGGCTTATTTTGTAGTCTTACGTTCAAAAAACTGATAGAAATTTTATAGTTTTAAGCATCATGAAAAAAACGGCACTTATTTTAGGTTGGTTGTTCCTCAGTTTAGGGTTTGTCAACAAAACTTCCGCACAGTATTATTTTTACAACGACAATTTCTATGACAGTCCAATCATGTTTGAAGTGGGCGCATCAGTGGGTGTAATGAACTGTCTGACAGATTTGGGTGGTAAAAAAGGATTGGGTCAGCGTTTTGTGAAGGACTTAAACATGGGTCAGAGCCAAATGAATGGGAGCATCTTTCTAAGCTGTTTATACAAAAATGCGATTGCTGCCAGATTGGAAGCCACTTTTGGTAAAGTTGCCGCTGATGATGCCGTACTGAAAAATGTACCTGTTTCAGATATTGCGCACGCTCGCTACAACCGAAATTTAAATTTCGAAACCCCTATAACTGAATTTTCTTTTGTTACAGAAATCCATCCGTTCTTTATTTTGAAAAATTGGGAAGAAAGCGAAAGCTATCCTCCCCGTATTTCGCCCTATATCATGGGTGGGATTGGTTATTTCTCTTTCAATCCAAAAGGCAGATTGGGTGACCAGCTGATTGAATTGCAACCCTTGCATACCGAAGGGCAGGGCTTTGTAGAATACCCCGACAGAAAGGTTTACAAACTCAAACAAATCAATATCCCTGTGGGCGTTGGTTTCAAATATGAATTGTCTCCTTCTGTTAACCTGAGGGCAGAGTTCGTATACAGAATACTGAATACGGATTACCTGGATGATTGCAGCACCAAATACATTGATCCCAACACATTTGCCACGAATGGCTTAACAGGTGATTTGTTGTACAATGCAATTGCGTTGTATGATAGACAGATTGATTACAAAGCGGGCCCCGGCGGAAGAAGAGGCAACTCCACCAATAATGATGGATACTTCTCTTTCAATATCAAAGCTGGAATTACTTTTGGCAGAGAAAGGGTACGTTAAAAATATTTGATCATACACATAAATAAGCCGCTGTTCAACACAGCGGCTTATTTATGCAATCGAGTTTTTAATTCACAGCATTTTTTGAATAGCGTCTACCAATTCGCCTTTGGTGATGGGCACCCCTTTGATTTTATGATAACCCTTCGCATCCACCAAAAATTCATCTCGAATGATTTTGATCAATTGGCCGTTGTTGATTTCAGGAATCAATATTTGTTCAAAGCCACTGATGATTTCTTTGAGGTTGCTGGGGAAAGGGCGAATATAACGTAGATGGGCATGCGAAACAGCGTGACCAGCCTGTTGCAATTCTTTGCAGGCTGTTTTAATGGCTCCGTAGGTACTGCCCCAACCCAACACGAGAACTTTGCCTTTTTCAGGACCACTGTCCAAGGTTTGTTTGGGTACAAATGCAGCAATGTTGTCCACTTTTTGTTGGCGTATCTGCACCATCTTCTGGTGGTTGTCAGCATCATAGCTGATGTTTCCGGTAATATCCTGTTTTTCCAATCCTCCTATTCTGTGTTCAAGGCCCGGCGTTCCGGGTACCACCCATGGCCTGACCAATTTTTCATCACGCAAGTAGGGTTGAAAGGTTTCCTCTGTGGTTTCCAGCGCGGTCTTAAAACG
>CAZCCN010000029.1:0-12913 GCA_964497085.1 uncultured Ferruginibacter sp. | reverse complement strand
TGAAGGAAGATCGTTCGATTGAGGAAATTTCCAAGGTTCTGCTCCTTTGGCAATGTAACCATCGCTTAACAATATCACGGGCGTCATATGCTGAATGGCTATGCGAACGGCTTCAAAAGCGACTTCAAAACAATCGCTGGGCGTGGAAGCGGCAATCACCGGCATGGGACATTCTCCGTTTCTTCCATAATAAGCTTGCAGCAAATCGCTCTGCTCCGTTTTGGTTGGAAGACCTGTACTAGGGCCACCGCGTTGGATATCACAAATCACCAAGGGAATTTCGAGCATCACAGCCAGTCCCATGGCTTCTGTCTTTAAGGCCATGCCTGGCCCGGAGGTAGTAGTGACTCCAATCGATCCGCCATAACTAGCGCCAATCGCAGCTGTGATGGCTGCAATTTCATCTTCGGCTTGAAAAGTTTTGATGCCAAAGTTTTTATGCCGACTCAATTCGTGTAAAATGTCCGAGGCCGGGGTAATGGGATAACTTCCTAAGAACAGCGGCAAACCACTTTTTTCAGCAGCCGCAATCAATCCATAAGCCAGGGCCTGGTTGCCCATAATGGAACGATAGGTACCAGGTTGCATATGGGCCTTGGAAACAGTAAATCGAGAGGAAAAAGTTTCCGTGGTGTCTGCATAATGATAGCCGGCTTGCAACGCTTTGATATTGCTTTCGAGGATTTCAGGCTTTTTGGAGAACTTCTCTTTAAAAAACTGAATGGTGTTGTCCATGTCCCGGTTGTACATCCAATACAAAAAGCCAAGCACAAACATATTTTTGGCGCGATCTTTCTCTTTGGTTCCCATAGAGAAGTCTTTCAATGCTTCGCGCGTCATTTTGGTGACATCCATTTTGATCACCTCATAGTTGTCCAAATGATGGCCTTCCAATGGATTCTCTCCATCGGGATAGTTGGCCAACCGCAAATTTTTGGCATCAAATCCATCTACATTCACAATGATGATGCCTCCCTTTTTTAAGGCACGGAGGTTGACTTTAAGGGCAGCTGCATTCATGGCCACGAGCACATCACATTCATCACCGGGTGTATAAATTAAATCGGAGCTGAATCGAAGCTGGTACCCACTCACACCTGGAAGGGTTCCGATTGGTGCACGTATTTCTGCGGGGAAATCAGGGAAAGTGGCCAGATCTATCCCGAGGAGTGCGGTGTTATTGGTAAACTGGCTTCCAGTTAACTGCATGCCGTCTCCACTGTCTCCGGCAAACTTGATCACCACCTCCTGAAGAATTTCTTGTTTTACACTCATTGATTCAAACATTGTAGCAACCTGCCCTGCAGGTGCTTTGTAAAGAGCGAAGTTACAGAATAGAAATAAGAGAAATAAAAGAAAAATCTGTCATCTTGTTTATGTTTTCCTGCGAAAGAAGTAGGTTTGTGCAAACATCGCATATGCAAGACCTACAAGATTTTCTGTCTCCCATCAATATACAGGCTTTACACGATGACAATGGTTTTACGGATGGTCAATTGGCAAAAACCATCGCTTGCTATGAAAGCCATCTGCCTGATATTTCCCATGCTGATTTTGTCATTGTGGGGATTGGCGAAACAAGGGGAGCCGGTTATGTAGCTGATCCGTACGAAGCACCTGATGCCATTCGAAAGCAATTATACAAGTTGCTATATTGGCATACGGATATTTCCATCGCTGATGTTGGAAATATTAAACCCGGTGCCCATGTGAGTGATAGTTATGCGGCGCTGAAGTCGGTGGTGAGTGAAATCATTCGAAGCGGAAAAATAGCACTGATCTTGGGTGGGTCTCATGATATCACATTGGCACAATACCATGCTTATGTTAGCATGCCACAGGTAATTGAAGCCACTTGCATCGATGCCATGATTGATTTAAGAAATGACAGCCCCATTCGAAGCGAAAATTTCTTACTGGAAATGCTCACCAGCGAACCCAATATGGTAAGACATTACAATCATGTTGGATTTCAAAGTTATTTTGTTCATCCCCGCTTATTGGAAACAATGGATAAATTGCGCTTCGACTGCTGGAGAGTGGGTATGGCCAAAGAAAACATTGAAGAAACAGAACCAGCCATTCGAAACTCCCAGCTAGTCAGCTTTGACATCAATGCCATCAAAAACAGCGACTCTCCTGCTAGCACACTTGGGCCCAATGGTTTCAGTGGAGAGGAAGCTTGTATGATTGCACGTTTTGCTGGCATGAGCAACAAACTCAGCAGTTTTGGCATCTACGGCTATAACCCCAGTTTGGACCTTCAAGATTTAAGTGCCAAACAAATAGCCCAAATGATTTGGTACTTTATCGATGGTCGTCAAAAAAACAAATTAGAAAGCAAGCTGGAAGATACAGCCGCTTTCAATCAATTTCATACCTGTTTTGCGGAAGTGGATACAGTTTTTTTGCAAAGCAAAAGGAGCAACCGGTGGTGGATGCAAATGCCGGATAAAAAATTCATTGCCTGCAGCCAAAATGATTATATCAAAGCAAGCAGAAATGAAATTCCTGAAAGATGGTTGCGAACCCAGGAAAGAAATTAAGGGTATTAACTAGTAACAAAAACGATTTCATGATGAGACTTGGACAATGGAAAGAACTGGTGGTGGTTTTGAGTACAGGCCTGTTGGCATCCTGCTCGGTTTCGCAGCAAATCGATCGACAAGCACAAACCTATTTATTTTCCGATGCCGCCATCCAAACTGGCCACATAGGCATCAGCATATACGACGCAGACAATAATAAATACCTGTACAATCACCAAGCCAATCAATACTTCACTCCTGCCAGCAACACAAAATTGTTTACACTCTATGCAGGACTGTCCATTTTGGGCGACAGCTTGGATGGGTTGCGATACACTGTGTCAAAAGATACGGTCTATGCGATTGCAACCGGCGATCCTACATTGCGACACTCCTTGTTTTCACAACAACCCGTGATTGATTTTTTTACATCCAATGCGCTGCCGGTGGTTTGGATAACACCATCCTTTCAAACCACGCCTTATGGAAAAGGCTGGAGCTGGGACGATTATAACGAAGCCTTTGTGTCAGAAAGAAATGCGCTGCCCATTTATGGAAACGTAACCAAGATTGAAGCAAATGATTCTGCTATCCAAGCCACACCTTCCATTCCCAATGGTATTTATCAAACAATATCCAATGCCACTTCTAATCGTGTAGAAAGAAACAGGAACGAGAATGTCTTTTCGGTGTATTTGCAAAAGAAAACAGACAGCATAGAAAAAGAAGTTCCGTTTGTCACAAATGGTAATCAAACCGCTATGGCAATTCTGCACAAGGAGTTTCCAACGATTCTTCCGATTGAGCAAAATAAAAACATTTCGACCAGTCATTGTACAACCATCCATTCGCAGTCGACCGATTCGGTTTTTTCCATCATGATGCACCGAAGTGATAATTTCTTTGCCGAACAAACCATCTTGATGGCGAGCAACAAAAAGCTTGGATACATGGACGAAAGTGTTTTGATTGACACACTCCTGCAGCACAATTTGAAAGATTTACCTCAGCCGGTAAAATGGGTGGATGGCAGCGGCCTGAGCAGATACAACCTGTTTACACCGCAATCCTTTGTTTATATACTGGATAAATTGAATACCGAATTTGGAATGCAACGGATGAAATTGATCCTGCCTACGGGCGGCGAAGGCACTTTGAAGTATTACTATTCAGATATACCTGGATACATATTCGCCAAAACAGGCACCCTAAGCAACAACAGCTCACTGTGCGGCTATTTGTATACCAAAAAAGGGAAGTTGTTCTTGTTCTCGATTCTGTCGAACAATTATTTGTCCAATGCGACGCCGGTTAGAAAAGCCTTCGAAAGGTTTTTGAAATCGATTCGGGAGCGATATTGACAAGCCGCACCGACTTGTCAGGTACAACTACTTGCCGAACATCTTATCCAATTCGTCGTTTTTGAAATGCAACAAAGTAGGCTTTCCGCTGGGCGTGCTGTTGGGTACAGCAGAGGCCAATAAATCGGCAACAAGTGCTTGCATTTCTTTCTGACCCAGCTTTGCTCCCACTTTCACTGCGTTTTGCATGGCTAGGGAGCGAAGGAGTTTTTCTCTCTTGCTGCAGGTAAGATCAATATTGAAATGTTTGTATTGATCCAGCATTTTTTCGAGGGTGGCCTTTTCATTTCCTTGGCCTACATCTGCTGGGGTTCCCTGAATGATAAAAGTATGCTTGCCAAAAGATTCAATTTGATAGCCTAATTCTTTTAAATCATCCAGCAGTTCCGTCAACAGAACTGCGTCTGCTGGCGTGAGTTCGATGGTGGCTGGAAAAAGACTTTGTTGCGTGGCAATAGGCTTGCCGGCCACTGCATGGGCATACTGGTCGTATAAAACACGTTCATGGGCATACTGCTGGTGGACCAGCATAAAGCCCGATTCATTTGGCAATACAATAAATTGATTGTTCAATTGAAAACATTCAGCAGCAGCATGGTATTCTTTGTGCAACGGCGACAGGCTTTCCTCTAGCTGCTGGGGTGCCACTTCGTCGGACTCGTAAAAATCTTTCCAATGTGCCAGATCGCTTTTTCGCTCAATGAAATGAGCTTGGTTTTTTTGAGAAAAAGTCTGGTATAAACTAGAGGAAGCAACAGACGCCTTGAGATCTGGAGTGGCGGGTTTGCTCACTGAATCCAACTGTTGAATGTTGGGATCCAAATCAAAATCAAGTGTCGGCGTGATGCTAAACTGTGCCAGAGCATGTTTGACAGCAGACTGCACAAACGCATACACGATTTTCTCATCTTCAAACTTAATCTCCTGTTTGGTGGGATGCACATTGATGTCTACTTGTGCAGGATTCAAATCGATGAACAATGCATACATCGGAAAGCTGTCTTTCGGAATCAATTCCGAAAAAGCATTCATGATGGCGTGGTTGAGGTAAGAGCTTTTGATGAATCGATTGTTGACAAAAATATATTGGTCTCCCCTTGTTTTCTTGGCGGTTTCAGGCTTGCCCACAAACCCCATGATGTTTAAATAATCGGTATGCTCCTGGACACTGACCAATTTGGCATTATAGGAATTACCCAAAATCTGAACAATGCGTTGCTTTAAGGTACCCTTTTCCAAATGAAACACCTCCTGGCCATTGGACTGCAGGGAGAAAAATTTATCAGGAAAAGCCATGCTTACCCTGATGAACTCTTCCACAATATTCTTTAACTCAGTTGTATTGCTTTTTAAAAAATTTCTTCGGGCGGGAACATTGAAAAACAAGTTTTTCATGGCGATGCTTGTTCCACTGTTAATGCCAATTGGCTCTTCTGCCACAACCTGGCTGTTTTCTACCGCTATAAAAATACCTGAGGCATCTTCGTGCCTTTTGGTTTTCAATTCCACTTGTGCCACCGCCGCGATGCTGGCCAGGGCTTCCCCTCGAAAACCCATTGTTTTGATGGTAAACAAATCGTCAATGTTTCGGATCTTGGAAGTGGCATGTCGCTCAAAAGCCATTTTGGCATCGGCCGGACTCATCCCTTTTCCGTTGTCAATGACCTGTACCAACGATTTACCGGCATCACTGATGAAGAGCCTGATGTCGTCTGCCCCTGCATCAACTGCATTTTCCAGCAATTCTTTGACAGCACTGCTCGGACGCTGAATCACTTCACCGGCGGCAATTTGATTGGCAATGTTGTCGGGTAATAAATGTATGATATCTGCCAAAATCCTGTAATTTGTAGAGCAAAAATAACTAATCCTATTCACTATTAACTGAATGCTTTTATGCGGTTGATTTTATTTGTTTTATTCATCATCGTATCGATACAAACCCAGGCACAATGGCAGAACCAGCCAGCGGCAAAAAAATGGGCAGACAGCGTATACAACAGCCTCAGTGAAGATGAACGGATTGGACAATTAATGGTGGCCCGGCTGTCTTCTATGGACGTCAAAACCAGAAAAATCACTTTCCTATACGACCAGGTAACTGAATATGTCAAAAAATACAATATCGGGAGCACTTGTCTTTTTCAAGGAAGCCCCACCCTGCAGGCCACTTATATGAATGCGTTGAAGCAATTGGCCAAAACGCCCATTTTGTTTTCGATTGATGGCGAATGGGGGCTGGGCATGCGCATACCGGACAGCGTGATGCCGTTGCCAAGACAAATGATGTTGGGCGCCACCAGCGACCCTACCCTCGTGTACCAATATGGACAGGTGGTGGCCAATCAATGTAAGCGAATGGGTATCCAAACCAATTATGCACCGGTTATGGATGTCAACAACAATCCCAACAACCCAGTCATCAATGACCGAAGTTTTGGAGAAGACAAGTACAAAGTGGCGCTATACGGCACTGAATACATGAAAGGCATGCAAGACAATGGTATCTTGGCCTGTGCCAAACATTTTCCCGGACATGGAGACGTGGCGGTGGATTCACACCTCGACCTGCCTGTGATTTATAAAACGAAGGCACAGCTGGATTCTACCGAGCTGTATCCATTTAGAAAAATTTTTCAGCAAGGCATCGGAAGCGCGATGATTGGACACCTATACATTCCGTCGATTGATGAACGAATGAATCGACCCACTTCCCTATCCAACAAAAACATTCAAGGGTTGCTCAGAACTGATTTGGGCTTTCAGGGTTTGGCCATTACAGATGGACTTGAAATGCAAGGCGTGAAAAAATTCTTTCCAAACGGAGAAGCCTCTGTGGAAGCCTTGATAGCAGGTAATGATTTATTGTGTTTGCCCGATAGCATTCCACTTGCCATCGAAAAGATCAAAACAGCCATCAAAGAAAACAGGTTGCTGTGGACCGATATTGAAGAGCATTGCAAGAGGGTATTGATGGCCAAGTACCAGTATGTACTCCCTGCCAACGGCCCCATTGTACTCGAAAACCTCACCAAGGATTTGAACCGGGAAGTACCTGGCATGCGGGCTTTGATTGCCGCCAACGCCATTACCTTGTTGTCAAAACAAGACGAGGCGTTTTTCCCTTTTACACCCGCATACAATCAGGAACATGTAGCATATGTAGGCGTAGGGCTGACCAAGGACAATGCTTTTGCCAAAAGCATGCGAGAAAAATATCAAGCAAATGTTTTTTACTTCGATTACACTAAAAAAAATAAAGATTCTGTTGATGCACTCATTGACCAGATTGTGACTGGACATCGACGCATCGTGATTGGCATCCATCAATTCAACAGAACACCAGCGAATAATTTTGGCATCAGTCCGGATGCGGTGCAATTTGTGAATGCCTTGCAACAAAGAGCAAGAGCCATTACTTTTTTATTTGGCAATCCTTATGCCGCCAAAAATTGGTGCGTAGCCAAAAACCTGGTGGTGTGCTATGAAGATGATAGCATCGTTCAGCAGACAGCCATTGAGTTGCTGGCGGGTGAACGTATGTACAAAGGCTGCTTACCTGTAACAGTGTGTGAACAGTATCCCTTCGGATACGGCATTCGTGCTGCTTTCCGTTCCCTGGCCAGCGTGTCAACGGCAGATTCCATGTCGATCAGTGATGAGGGAATAAAAAGAATCGATTCCATTGTTGCTGCCGGTATCGCTGGAAAAGCCATGCCGGGTTGTGTGGTACTGGTGGCTAAAAAAGGAAAAATATTACTCGAGAAAGCATACGGACATTATACCTATCAACAAGCAGAAGCGGTGGACAAGAATGCCGTGTATGACCTGGCTTCTTTGACCAAAATACTTTCCACCAACCTGGCAGTGATGAAGCTGTATGAAGAAGGGAAAATTGATTTGCATAAATCATTGATGGATTACCTTCCTGAAACCTCAGGTTCCAACAAAGCGACCATTACCATCGAGCAATTGCTGAAACACGAAGGTGGGTTGGCAGCCTTTGTTCCTTTCTACAAGGAAACCCTTGACCCCGATGGCAAACCTAAAAAAGAATGGTTTTCAAACACAGCTTCTGCCCAATACAGCCGTCGGGTGGCCAATCAATTATTTGTCCGGAACGATATTGTCGATTCTTTTTATAGCAGAATTTTGAAAAGCCCTGTTCAACCAGCTGATAAATACCTGTACAGCGACAATGATTTTATTTTTTTAGGAAAAGTAGTGGAACAATTAACGGGGACCACGCTCGATAACTATGTTACAAAAATGTTCTACAAGCCCATGCAGCTGGAGTCCATGGGCTATCATCCATTGAATCATCTTGCCTACAACCGCATTGTACCCACCGCAGCCGAAACAACTTTTAGAAATCAACTCTTACGGGGGGATGTTCATGATCCCGGTGCAGCCATCATGGGAGGCGTGGCCGGACATGCCGGACTGTTTTCGGATGCCTATGATGTGGCCTGCATTATGCAGATGCTCTTGAATGGAGGAAGCTGGAATCAAGAACATTATTTCAAGCCCGAAACCATTCAATTGTTTACATCCTATCAAAGCAACCACAGCCGGCGCGGACTGGGATTTGATAAACCAGAAACAGACAATGCCACCCGAGCAGAACCCTATCCTGCTGCAGCCGCTTCTCCCGAAACTTTCGGTCATTTAGGATTTACGGGCACTTGTGCCTGGGCCGATCCGGCAAACCAGTTGGTCTTTGTCTTTTTAAGCAACCGGATCCATCCGGTCGAAAACGATCAGTTTAAAAAACTTAACATTCGGTCGGCTATTTTAAAAGCCGCTTACGAGGGAATGGCTCATTAGAGACCTTTGCCTTTTCAATCCATTGACAAATTAGTATTACATTAGAAGAAACATTAACGCTTCAGACATGTCGTATCCATACCAAATTCATTCACTTGAACAATACAAAGCAGTTTATCAGCAAAGCATTGATCAACCCGAATCATTCTGGGCTGAAATAGCCAGTCATTTTACCTGGCACCGCCAATGGGACCAGGTATTGGATTGGAATTTTTATGATCCTAAAATCGAATGGTTCAAAGGAGGTAAACTCAACATCACCGAAAACTGTCTGGACAGATGGGTAAACCAACAGCCTGATACCCCTGCCATTATTTGGGAATCAAATGATCCCAGCGAACCCAGCCGAACTTTGACATACAAAGAATTGCTTGATCAGGTTTGTCGGTTTGCACAGGTGCTGATTAACAATGGCGCCCAAAAAGGCGATCGGATTTGCATATACATGCCCATGGTGCCCGAATTGGCCATTGCCGTGTTGGCATGCGCGCGCATCGGCGCCATTCACTCGGTGGTATTCGGCGGTTTTTCGGCGCAAAGCATTGCAGACAGGATTCAAGATGCGCAATGCAATATCGTGGTAACCGCAGATGGTGCCTACCGGGGCAATAAAATCATTCCACTCAAATCTGTCATTGATGAAGCATTGACCAATTGTCCTTCGGTTCAAAAAGTCATTGTGCTTACCCGCACCCAGACGCCGGTAAGTATGATCAAGGACCGGGATTGCTGGTGGGAAGAAGAAATGAAAGAAATCAGTGTGCAAAACAATTCGTTTTTCAAAGCAGCAATCATGGATGCAGAAGACATGCTCTTCATATTGTATACCTCTGGAAGCACTGGCAAACCGAAAGGCGTTGTCCATACTTGCGCAGGTTACATGATTTGGGCGAATTACACTTTTGTAAATGTGTTTCAATACAAACCGGGGCAGGTGCATTTTTGCACGGCAGATATTGGTTGGATAACAGGCCACAGCTATATTTTATATGGGCCATTGAGCGCGGGCGCTACCACTTTGATGTTTGAAGGCATTCCTACCTGGCCGGATGCAGGAAGGTTTTGGGAAATTGCTGACAAACACAGCGTGGATATTTTATATACAGCACCCACCGCTATCAGGAGTTTGATGAGTTTTGGCACTGAGCCCCTCAAAGGAAAAAAATTGGATTCGTTGAAAGTATTGGGCACAGTAGGTGAGCCCATCAATGAAGAAGCCTGGCATTGGTATGATGAAAATATCGGAAGAAAAAACTGTCCAATCGTCGATACTTGGTGGCAAACGGAAACCGGTGGCATTATGATTTCCAATTTGGCTGGTATCACTCCTTCCAAGCCCTCTTTCGCAACATTACCACTTCCGGGTATTCAACCGATTTTGGTGGATGAAAAAGGTTTGTTGGTGGAAGGAAATGATGTATCGGGCAACCTGTGCATTCGGTTTCCATGGCCCGGAATGCTCCGAACCACATTTGGGGACCACGAACGCTGCCGAACCACTTATTTTTCTACTTATGAAAACCTTTACTTTACCGGAGATGGCTGCCTGCGAGACAAAGAGGGCGACTATCGCATCACAGGCAGGGTGGATGATGTGTTGAATGTGAGTGGACACCGGATTGGCACCGCTGAAGTGGAGAATGCCATCAATCGACATACGGGTGTGGTAGAGAGTGCCGTGGTGGGTTACCCGCATGACATCAAAGGACAGGGTATGTATGCCTATGTCATTTTCAATGGTATTCATGTTAATGAAGAACAAACGAGAAAAGACATTTGTCAAACGGTTTCCAATATCATTGGCGCCATTGCCAAACCGGATAAAATTCAGTTCGTAACGGGATTACCCAAAACACGCAGCGGTAAAATCATGAGACGAATTTTGCGGAAGATTGCAGAAGGGTCTTTGGACAACTTAGGAGACACCACTACCCTGTTGGATCCACAGGTAGTAGAGGAAATAAAATCCAACAAATTATAACAAGGTTGGTAATTTTGTGCTTCCATGATAACAGTGCCTGGCAATATCTCCATTGATGATTACACATATGATTTGCCGGAATCGCGCATTGCACTTCATCCTTTAGCGCAAAGAGACCAATCGAAGCTCCTAGTATACAAAGATGGGACTATTAAAGCGTATCGGTTTGAAGACCTGCCCGATTTCTTACCCGAAAACAGCTTATTGGTTTGCAACAATACCAAAGTAATCAATGCACGATTGCGTTTTAAAAAAAGTACCGGCAGTACGATTGAAATTTTCTGTTTAGAACCAACTGGTGAAATTCGTGAATACAATACCGTCATGAATCAAAGAGGTTGCTCTACTTGGAAGTGTTTGATTGGTGGGGCGGCAAAATGGAAAAGCGATGTCCTGACAAAAGAAATAACTATCCAGTCGGATGTTGTTCAATTACATGCCCGAATGATCGAGAAACAATTCGATGCCTATATCGTATCATTCGAATGGCAACCCGCTCAGTATGCTTTTGCAGAAATCATTGAAGCTGCCGGCGACATTCCTTTACCGCCTTATATCAAAAGAACAACAGCCTCTGCAGATGCCGATCGATACCAAACCATTTACGCCGAACACAACGGCTCGGTAGCCGCACCCACTGCAGGGCTTCACTTTACCCGAGCTGTATTTGATGGACTGTTGGAGAAACATATTCATTTGGCAAACATCACGCTCCATGTAGGGGCAGGGACTTTTAAACCCGTTAAAGCCCCCACCATGGAACAACATGAGATGCATGCTGAATGGATTGATGTGGACATAGCGACCATCGAACAGCTGATCCAACACAAGCATTGCCTGGTTGCCACGGGTACTACTTCGGTTCGAACACTGGAATCTTTATATTGGATGGGTGTGAAGGCATTTTTATCGCCAGACGAGGCACATTTATCTGTGCAGCAATGGGACGCCTACAGCGAAGCCCTCCATCAGCCCAATTTGTCAACGAAGGAAGCGCTTCAGTCCTTATGGAATTGGCTACAGAAAAAAAAGAAAACCACTTTGTTCACCCAAACCCAATTGCTGATCGCTCCCGGTTATCAATTTAAGATGGTAAACGCAATGGTGACAAATTTTCACCAACCCCACTCAACTTTACTCTTGTTGGTGGCGGCCGCAGTGGGGAATGACTGGAAAAAAATATATGAATACGCGCTGGAAAATGATTTCCGGTTTCTGAGCTATGGAGACAGCAGCCTGCTTTTTATGGCTGAATCGTAACCTTGGTATGCAAAGGTATATAACTGTACAGATCAATCATCTCTGAATACTTGACTGAAACGCATCCATCGGTCCAATTGTAAAAATTGTCTACCGTCCATTCTTCTTGGGGTCGCGTGGCATGAATGGCAATCCCGTTTCCGATTTTGGCATTTCGGGGAATCAATCCCGCCGCTTTTCGTTCATTAAATTTCTGGATGCTTTCTTCGTTTGGATAATCCAATAAAAGCTCAGGGCCCCATTTGGAATGTATTTTTTTGAGTACCACCCTGAAATTTCCTTCTGGTGTTTTCTTATCCCCCTCTTTCATTTTGTCTCCCAAATCTTTGCTGCCAAACACAATCGGATACGTGGCATACCAGCCATCCAAATCATATACTTTTAGTTCGTAGTCGCTTTTATCAATAACGATATAGTACCCGGCCTGCCTGGGTGTTATTCTGTAGGTTTTCGTCCTGGGTCCAGACAAAAAGCTCGATTGCAACAATAATACAGCACACAAAAAAATGTTCAATAAAACGGGTCGCATGCGGCAGGCCATGGTGATTCTTTGATTGGATATAATTGAATAATACTACCTCTAAAGTACTCAAGCAGTCCCTATCAAAAAACATAAAATATAATTTTAACTTGATTTTAAACAGCTCGGTTCGAATCCTTGAAA
Organism: uncultured Ferruginibacter sp.; assembly: GCA_964497085.1. Taxonomy (GTDB): domain Bacteria; phylum Bacteroidota; class Bacteroidia; order Chitinophagales; family Chitinophagaceae; genus Ferruginibacter. Next base: position 292 of record CAZCCN010000029.1, on the reverse strand, counting down.
TTTTTGTATAAATCCTACATTAAACTAACAAAAGAGGGCTGAAAACAATATCTTTAAGTCCGCAGAAAAGAACGGGTATGACTATTGGTCTCATTCAATTATCACCACATGAATAAAAAATTTATTGCCAGAATCGGAACCGAGCTGGACGAAATCAATGCCGCCGGATTGTTTAAAAACGAACGCGTTATTACCAGTGAGCAAGGTGCTGAAATCATTGTTAACGGAAAAACCGTCTTGAATTTTTGTGCCAATAACTATCTGGGCCTCTCCTCTCATCCCAAAGTGTTGG
>CAZCCN010000028.1:4240-12942 GCA_964497085.1 uncultured Ferruginibacter sp. | reverse complement strand
GGTTTTCTCCATGGTGCTCTTTGAATGAATCTTTGTATTTTTTTCTGATGTTCATGATGGCACTCATGTCCACTTCGTTGAAAGTGGTCAGCATGGCCGTGGTATTCTTGGCTTCCACTAATCTGCGACTCACCGTTTTGCGCAAATTGCTCATCTTTTCAGGACGATCATTTCTGCTGAACATGGGCGCACCCGGTTTTCTTCCTGGCGCACTCAACGCTTCTAAAACATCTTGTTTGATGATTTTGCCATTGGAACCAGAGGGGACAATTTTTTTACTGTCAACATGTTTATCGGCAATGATGGCCGCTGCCACAGGTGTCGCTTTTATTTCAGGAGCAACCGCTTTGGTTTCTTCTTTTTTAGCTGCCGGCGCAGGCGTTGATTCTTTTTTTACGGGAGCGGCTTCGGCCGGCTTAACAGCGGTTGTATCAATGGTACACACCAAATCGCCAATCGCCAAGGTATCTCCTTCTTTGGCCACATGACTGATGGCACCTGCCTGCTCGGCATTGATTTCAAACGTCGCTTTTTCACTTTCGAGTTCTGCTATGACTTCGTCTCTATCAGCCCAGGCACCATTTGCCTTAAGCCATTTTACGAGGGTTACCTCACTGATGCTTTCTCCTACAGTAGGTACTTTAATTTCAATAGCCATTTGAATGATTTAATAGGGCAAATTTCGGGAAAAAACAGCATTATCTGCCTATTTATTTAGAATCGCCTCCCCATACACCAAAAGCTGCCACCGGCAGCTTTTTAACCCTTCATGACTGTAAGATTCATTACCCTAAAAAACCCCTTAACAAGTTGGCTTGTGCAGAACCCCTTAGTTCTGTGATTGCTTTGTCTTTTATCTGACGAACCCTTTCGCGGGTGAGATTGTATCGACGACCAATGTCTTCAAGCGTCAAAGGTTGTTCGACACCAATCCCGAAGTACTGGCTGACCACTTCCTTTTGCCGAACCGTCAAAGAGCCAAGCGTTCGTTCCAATTCGGTTTGCAAGGAATCTTGCTTGGTGAGAGGGGCATCGGTAGCCAGGGCTTGCTTGTCTTGAAACAAATCCAGGAAGCAGATTTCTTCTCCTTGTTGAATGGGCTGGTCCATACTGAGGTGTTTGGCTGCTACAGCAAGCGTGGCATATATTTCACCGGCATCGGTGTTCAACCATTCAGCCAACTCTTCGGGTGTGGGTTCTCGTTCAAATTGTTGCTCCAGTTGTGCATAAGCGTAGCTGATTCGATTGGTCAATCCAACTTTGTGAACAGGCAATCGCACAATCCGGCCCTGCTCTGCCAGTGCCTGCAGGATGCTTTGTCGGATCCACCACACGGCATAAGAAATAAATTTAAACCCCTTGGTTTCATCAAATTTTTCTGCAGCTTTCATCAAGCCAAGGTTTCCTTCATTGATGAGGTCGGCAAGGGAGAGGCCTTTGTTCTGATATTGTTTGGCAACCGATACCACAAACCGGAGGTTGGCTTTGACCAAAGTGTCCAGTGCAACCTGGTCTCCTCTTTTGATCAAGGCAGCCAATCGGAATTCTTCGTCGGTAGTCAACAAGGCTATCTTGCTGATTTCTTGTAAGTATTTGTCTATGGATTGACTGTCCCGATTGGTGATGGAGACGGCTATTTTAATTTGTCGCATAGGAGTAGGTTTTTGCTTGGATGTACCTGTGTGGTCTTAGGGGTAAACGTATTGGATGACGATTACAGTATGCATATGTGGATAAAAAGGCTGATTTGTGCACTATCTGGCATGATCCAGGCACAAAAACAGCACTTGATCAAAAAAATAGAAGTAAATATTTTGTCACGTTGAATATTTTTCTATTATTGCAACACACTAGGTCAATTTAACCAGCAAGCATGAGTAAGAAAGTGTTATTTACATTAGAATATCCCGTACGGTGCTCTCCGAGTATCCTGTACGAATTCCTGACGAGTCCGGCTGCCTTGCAAGAATGGTTTGCAGAAAAGGTGGATGAAAGAGACGGTGTGTTCAGTTTTTCATGGGATGGTGTGGAGGAAAAAGCCACCATGCTCGAGAAAGAACAAGATAAATTCATCCGCTTCCGGTGGTCTCACATGCAAAAAGACGAATACTTTGAATTTCGAATCGATCGGTCTGAAGTAACCAACCAAACGATACTTATTATCAAAGATTTTGCTGATAAAAAAGACATCAAAGACCAAAGTCAACTTTGGGAATACCAGGTGAAAGACTTGTTTCACCGATTGGGCAGTTAATGTTCGATGCCCCATTCTATCCGATTGTTATAAAAATGTTGCAATTCTTTTTGGCTCCTGGCATTGGTGCGTTCCTAACAAGAAAGGGTTATTTTTGTAAGGGCTACACGAAGCAAGGAATTGCCCATCACCCATCGCTGTATGATCAAAAAACTTGACAAGCTCATATTAAAATCTTTCATAGGCCCCTTCATCGCCACTTTTTTTATTGCGTTTTTTGTTTTGATGATGCAGAGCCTTTGGAAATACTTGGATGACCTGGTAGGAAAAGGGCTTGACTTTATCACCATCTGTCAGTTTTTGTGGTATGCCAGCGCCTCCTTGCTCACTTTGGCCATGCCCATCGCTATTTTGATCTCTTCCATCATGACTTTTGGGAACCTGGGAGAAAGTTTTGAATTGGTCGCCATCAAATCTTCGGGTATTTCTTTGCTCCGATTCATGCGCCCGTTGATGTGGGTGGCTGTTTTTTTATGCGGGATTACTTTTGTCTTTTCCAATTATGTAATTCCTTATGCAAATTTGAAATTCATTACGCTGTACAGCGATATCTATGTGAAGAAGCCTGCCTTTGACCTGAAGGAAGGAGTATTTTTCACCTACATCCCTAATTATGCCATCAAAGTTGGCAAAAAAGACAGTGATGGTAAAACCATTCACAATGTTGTCATTTTTGAACAATCCAATTCGGTACAAGACAATTGCATTGTTGCAGAAAAAGGCCTGATGAAACTCTCTGATGATGGAAATTTCCTGGAATTCAACCTGGAAAATGGTTGCCGGTATCAAGAAAAAGGGAACCTGATGGACAGCGCCACAGAGTTTACCCGCCTGAGTTTTCAGCATTTTAAAAAGCTTTTTGATTTGAGCGTGCTGCAAAAACAACAGACCAATGACAGTGTGTTCAAGAATAATTTCAAAATGCTCAGCGCCAAACAGCTGAGTAAAAACGTGGATTCTCTGAACGCCCTGGCCGACGCTTTTGAAAGAGATTTCAATAACAAACTGAACAAACAACTGATATACAGTCAACTTCCCAAAAGCATTTGGAAACAAGCGGCCAAATCATCCATTCAGATTCAGTACCATCGGCTGATTCCAGATTCAGCAACCATGCTAGTAAAACACCAGGCCATCAACAAAGCCAATGCCATCAAAGGGGCGATGGTACAAAACCAGATAGAAGTGGATAGCAGAAAAAAGGAAGTCATCCTTCATAATATAGAGTGGCATCGAAAGTTTTCTTTGTCCCTGGCATGCCTGGTATTGTTTTTCATTGGGGCTCCCTTGGGTTCCATCATCCGCAAAGGCGGTTTCGGTATGCCGTTGGTGGCGGCCATTGTGTTCTTTTTAATTTTTCACTTACTCAATATGTTTGGAGAAAAGTTCGTGAAAGAAAGCATTGCCTCTCCTTTCATGGGCATGTGGTTGGCGGTGATTGTCCTCATCCCGGTGGGCGCATTCCTAACCTACAAAGCCCTGCACGATTCACAGTTGTTCAATAAGGATTATTACCTGAAATGGGCAAGGACCATTCAATCCTTTGGAAAAAAATCACCTGCAAACAAAATATTGTAAAACTACCGATATGAATCCATCGACAAACAGCAGCAGAAGAGCTTTCCTGAAAACTTCTGCCATGGCCAGTACTTTATTGTTGTCTGGCATCAGCGCCTTCAGTAGTTTGGTGAAAAGTTCGGGTCAAATACCCGCCCCCATCTCTCCTTCGCTGACCACTGGTTTCGACCAGGAACCGCTACCCTATGCCTACAACGCATTGGAAACAATGATCGATGCGGCTACCATGGAAATTCATTATACTAAACATGCCGCTGCCTATTCAAAGAATTTGAAAGAAGCGGCTATCGCTGAAAAAGTGAACATGCAAGCCCCGCTCGAAGAAGTGTTGGCGAACATCTCCCATTACTCTATGAAAATGAGAAACAATGGCGGTGGCCACTACAATCATGAAATGTTTTGGAAATGCATGCAACCGGCTCGGTCCAACAACCAACCCGATGGCTTGTTACTGACAGCCATTGAAAAACAATTTGGCAGTTTTGATGGCTTTAAAAATAACTTTTCCGAAGCAGCCAAAACCAGGTTTGGAAGCGGCTGGGCATGGCTGTACCTGAACACCTCAGGGTCATTGACCATTGGTAGTACCGCCAATCAGGACAATCCTTTGATGAATATTCCATCCATTGAACACAAAGGCTTCCCGTTGTTGTGCCTGGATGTATGGGAACATGCTTACTACCTCAAATACCAAAACAAACGGGTTGAGTACATTCAAAACTGGTGGAATCTGGTCAACTGGAGCTATGTAGAAAAGCGATTCCTGGCTGGTCAGTAAGCGCTCATCTTCTTTCAATGAATATTATTGCAAAAGGTATACTTTTGTCCTTCTTCCGATTATTTTAAACAAACTTATTATGCAGGCCTGGAAAGATTATCAGTCACAAAACAAAGACAGATTTTTAAATGAATTGCTGGAATTGTTGCGTATTCCCAGCGTGAGTGCCAAAAGCGAACACAAAGCAGATATGATCCGCTGTGCCGAAGCGTTCAAGCAAAGATTGCTTGAAGCAGGTGCCGATACAGTAGAAATATACCCAACCGAAGGACACCCGATTGTGTATGGCGAAAAAATAATCGATCCGAGTAAGCCCACCGTGTTGGTGTATGGACATTACGATGTTCAACCGGCCGAACCTCTTGAACTCTGGACCAATGGCCCTTTTGATCCGACAATCGTAGACGGAAAAATTTTCGCCAGAGGAAGCTGCGACGACAAAGGTCAGGTGTACATGCATGTTAAGGCATTGGAAACACTGGTGCAAACCAATTCGCTCTCCGGCAATATCAAATTTTGCATTGAAGGAGAAGAAGAAGTTGGGTCACCCAATCTGGGTAAGTTTGTTGCCCAACACAAAGAATTGCTCAAAGCGGATTGTGTGCTCATCAGCGATAGCGCTATGATCAGCCTAGACACGCCTAGTATTGACATTGGGGTAAGAGGCTTGAGTTATATAGAAGTGGAAGTGACAGGACCCAATCGGGATTTGCACAGCGGCGTGTATGGTGGAGCGGTAGCCAATCCGATTACCATCCTGTCTAAAATGATTGCATCGCTGCATGATGAAAACAACCACATCACCATTCCGGGATTCTATGATGATGTGGTGGAAGCAACGCCTGAGGAAAGGACACTGATGGCCAAAGCACCTTTTGACGAAAATGATTATGCAAAAGATTTGGGTGTACAAGCATTGTGGGGCGAAAAAGGCTATACCACCAATGAAAGAACGGGCATCCGCCCTACGCTGGAGTTAAACGGCATTTGGGGTGGCTATACGGGCGAAGGAGCTAAGACCGTCTTGCCTTCAAAAGCATACGCTAAAATTTCAGCCAGACTCGTACCGAATCAGATTTCAAAAAAAATGACCGATTTACTGATCAACCATTTTACCAAAATAGCACCACCATATGTGACTGTAAAGGCAACTTTACACCACGGGGGAGAACCTTACATGACCCCCATTGACAGTGTGGCCTACCAAGCTGCAGCCAAAGCCATGGAAACAACTTTCGGCAAAACGCCCATTCCTGTGAGGGGCGGCGGCAGTATTCCTATCTGTGCGTTGTTTGAAAAAGAGCTGGGCATTAAGATTGTATTTATGGGATTCGGCTTAGACAGCGACAACCTGCACAGCCCGAATGAAAAGTACGATATCGCCAATTACTATAAGGGTATTGAAACCATTCCTTATTTTCATCACTATTTTGCAGAAATGAACGCCTCTTAAAGGTTATATACTTCACAGCCCCGAATGATTCGGGGCTTTTTTTTGTGATCTAATTAAACGAATGCAATTCTTAAGGGTCTATTCCCAAAATCTATTGTATGAAAAAGATATTACTAGCACTTTGTTGTCTACTTTCCATGTACTGCACGCAAGCCCAGCATGTTAGAGTGGGCCTTTCTTTTCCAGCAGGTGTTGTGGTTAATGCCCCTGGCCCAGCTCCTTTTGCAGGCGCCGTTTGGATTGGCCCTGAGTGGCAGTGGCGCAATGGTAACTATGTTCACGTGCCCGGTTATTGGGCAAAACCCTATGGTAAAAAGCACAGATGGCATGGGGGCCATTGGAAGCGAACACGCAGGGGATATGTATGGGTAGGCGGCCGGTGGAGATAAAACAATTGTGTATGGCTGACGACAAACAGCCCATCCAAAACCAATGGTCATTTTTACCGGTAAGAAATGGGGCTATTTTTACGTCAGATTCATTCAATAATCATTGGAATAATAGGAAATCAGATATAGCTGTTGTAATAGGCAGTAAACTGATGCTTCTGAACCGATAGAACAAAAACTGTGTTTATTCCTGGATGGTTGGGAATGGAAGAAGAAATTACAGAATAGCAATTGCAAAAGATTGTAAACCTGTAAAATCGTTCGAAGGCGGGGTTTAATACACCCGCCTTCTTTTTTTAAATACCCACTCCAACAGTTCGTTCAGCCATTTCTTCGTAGATTTAGCTTATTGAAACGTACTGCTCATGCATTATTTTTTATCCTCTTTATTGGCATACTTACTCACGCCTTTCTATTGGTTGGTGGCATTGGTTTGCTTGGGTTTCTGGGCAAAAACGGCTGAGAAAAGAAAACGATATGGCATAGCAGCACTGATGCTGTTTCTGGTGTTCAGCAACAATTGGCTACTCATCGGTTATGCACGTTTCTGGCAACAGCCACATGCGAAAGTATCTCCCTCAAGGACATATAGCAGTGCCATTCTACTGGGTGGATTTGGAAGTCCCGGCGCCAACGAAGAAGGCTATTTCAACGGAACTGCCGATCGGTTTATCCAGGCCGCCAAACAGTACAAATTGGGAAAGGTTCAGCACATTCTCATCTCTGGTGGCAATGGAAAAAAAGAGGTGGCCACGTTTCATGAGGCCTCTTGGGCAAAGAAAGAATTGATGGTATTGGGTATACCCGATAGCGCCATTCTGATTGAAGACGCATCTGCCAACACAGCAGACAATGCAGCCATCGCTAAAAAAATACTTGATTCTTTGAAACTTACACCACCCTATCTATTGATTACGTCGGCACACCACATGCCCAGGGCCAGTTTGCTTTTTAAAAAAGCAGGCCTTGTAACCGACCCCCTATCCTGTCATTTTATATCGGGCAACGAAACCTATCAATGGAAGGATTGCGTACCTCGAGCAGATGTTTTATTCAACTGGGGATTTTATTTGAAAGAAACGGTCGCTTACTGGCTATACCGCATTAAGGGATGATGCGCGCTCTCCTCTCTTTACACTTGGCAACATTTATTTATTCAGTATATTCGTTGCCTATCTTTTACCTATTAAAATATTGAAAATGAAACCCATCAAGCTACTATTGTTAACGATTGCATTGTCTGCCGGATTTGCTGCCAGCGCTCAGTTCATGGGAGAATCTGCAAAACAGGTGTACAAAGCGCCCAACTATAAAGAAGTATTAGAGACGCATCATACCGTGGCCATTCTGCCATTCAAGGCGACCATTTCGTACAAACGAACTCCTAAGAATTTCAATGCCGAAGCGAATGCAGCTGAAGAAAAAAAATTAGGCTTGAGCATGCAGGAAGGCATGTTTACTTACCTGCTGAGGAAAAGCGACAAATACACCGTGCAGTTCCAAGACATCCAGCGGACGAATGCCTTGTTGAAACAAAAAGGAATATTTGATCAATTGGATGAATTGCTCCCGGATTCTTTGTGCAAAGTATTAAACGTAGATGCCATCATCAAATGTACCTACGAATATGAAAAAACAGGAAGCGAGGCCGGTGCCATCGTTTCGGCCGTGTTGATTGGCAACGGGAAAACAGGATCAGGCGGGTTGACCATGCAAATCAATGATAAAAAGCAAGGCGATTTGGTGTGGCGTTTTTACAAGGAAATGAACGAAAGCATCACCAGCAATGCCAATGAAATCATGGACAGAATGATGAGAAAAGTTTCGCGCAACTTCCCTTACGAAAAATAACAACCCCGCAGAATTCTATGACATTCGAAGAGGCCTTTAAAAAATACATTCACAACCAGAAAGCAGTCGGCTGGGGATTCCGGCAACAAAAACGAGTGCAATTGCCAGATGGAAACTTTGCTTTCCCCTGCGGCTATTATACAGAATATGAGAACGGCTATAAGTTGATTGCCAGTGGTGAGTCATTGGGCAATACACCTGTTCAAGAAGCCCTGATACTCGACCCGGGTTTTGTTCCCATTGCCAGGGATACCGAAGACATTAGAGATGTAGAATGTTAATGCCTCTTTCGCTCAATCTCATAAAATCCTTCAACCCTTTCACCCCTTTCAACCCTTTCGACCTTTTCAACCTCTTAACCGCAAAAAACTCAGCCTTGGCTGAGTTTGTAAAGGTTGC
>CAZCCN010000028.1:3374-4230 GCA_964497085.1 uncultured Ferruginibacter sp. | reverse complement strand
CGATTTTTATTTTAATGATCAATTGAATTATTTGATTTCCTGTTTGAACAGAATTGATTTCAAAAAATTTATCAACGAAACATAAACGCAACATCCCGCCGAAGCGGGATGTTTTTGTACCGGGGAGCAGACTTGAACTGCCGACCTCAGGGTTATGAATCCTGTGCTCTAACCAGCTGAGCTACCCCGGCATTCCTTTGATAAAGGGGTTGCAAAAGTATTAAAATTACTCAACTTAAGAAAAGAATACAACGATTTTTATTTGGAGAGGATTTAGCCCTGAATCCTTGGCTTCCAAGGGATTTCGGGGGCCTGAACCAATTGTCCGATGTACCTGGACAATACAAAGAGATAGTCGCTCAGGCGATTGAGGTATTTGATCACCAATGGATCTACGAAAAGCTGTTCTTGTTGCATGTGTACACAGATGCGCTCTGCCCTTCTGCAAATGCAGCGTGCCACGTGCAAAGTAGATACGGAGGGGTGACCGCCAGGCAAAATAAAAGACTTCATGGGTGGAAGGGCCTCGTTCATTTTATCCATTTCAGATTCTAGCAATACCACATCAGACTCTTTTAAATCCGGAATTTTCATGAGGGGCTCCTTGTCAGGGTCACAGGCCAGTGAAGAACCGATGGTAAACAAGCGATCTTGAATTTCTTTGAGCATTTGACTGGTATGCGGGTGGAGGATCAGGTCGTTCGACAAGCCGATATAGGAATTCAATTCATCCACCGTACCATAGCTTTCAATACGCAAATGACTTTTGGGCACTTTGGTACCACCAATCAAACTGGTATTGCCTGTGTCACCTGTTTTGGTATATATCTTTAAGCTCATGGTTGGTCTTGTTTGA
>CAZCCN010000028.1:0-3238 GCA_964497085.1 uncultured Ferruginibacter sp. | reverse complement strand
CTAACAACCCAAATGCAAAATAGTTCAGCCTCTTGATTATATCACCGAAGGATTTGCATTCACTTTGTCTGTTTCCACCAATCCGTCCTTCAATCGGATGATGCGGTGGGCGAAGGAGGAAATGTCTTCTTCGTGTGTCACCAACACCACCGTATTGCCCTCGTTGTGAATGTTGCCCAGTATCTCCATGATTTCATGAGAGGTTTTTGAATCGAGGTTGCCGGTGGGTTCGTCGGCAAGAATAATCGAAGGATTGTTGATGAGGGCCCTCGCAATGGCGACGCGCTGACATTGGCCACCACTCAATTCGTTGGGCTTATGATGCATTCGATCTTCCAGTTTCACTTTGGCGAGTACGGCTTCGGCTCTTTCCACTCTTTCTTTTTTGGATACCCCACTGTAAATAAGTGGCAAGGCCACATTCTCTGCGGCGGTCAATCTGGGCAGCAAATTGAATTGCTGGAAAACGAACCCTATTTCTTTGTTACGGACAGCTGCCAGATCGTTGTCGTGCATGCGGCTCACATCATTTCCGTTCAACACATATTTGCCCGTGGTAGGCGAATCCAGACAACCCAGTATATTCATCAGGGTTGATTTACCCGAACCACTGGGCCCCATCAACGCCACATATTCATTTTTGTGAATATCCATGGAAATACCTTTCAACACCTGCAATTCGTTTTTGCCGAGGTAATAGCTTTTGCAAATATTTTCTAAGTGAAGTATGGATGCCATATGTAAAAATCGATGACCGATAAGACTATGCTGTGGTTGAACAATCGCCTCGGTTGTGGATACAAAATTAACACTTTAGCTGTTCCGAGGGATTGGTTTTATTTAAACGGAATAAGATCATCAGAAGGTTCCAAAAGGCTGATTTCAATAGGTTTGTGGGATTTCTGACTGCGCTGCTCTTACCAATATTGAGTTTTAGTATCTTCGTGCTCTTTATTCCTTGATTCATGCAGCCATCACAACCCATATCTCCCTCCAGCCATCTGCCATCCAATATTGTTATGAGTGGTATTCGCCCAACCGGCATGCTTCACTTAGGCAATTACTTTGGCGCTATACGCAACTATGTGCGCTTGCAGGAGACGTATGAATGTTATTTTATGGTGGCTGACCTTCATTCGTTGACCACCCATCCGGATACACAATCCTTAAAAGCGAATGTGAGAAGGGTGCTGGCCGAAAACATCGCCTGCGGACTGGACCCCAACAAAGCGACTTTGTATTGTCAAAGCCATGTGCACCAAACGGGGGAATTGTATTTATACTTAAACATGCTGGCCTATAAAGGCGAGCTGGAGAAAACGGTGACCTTCAAAGACAAAGCCCGGCAGCATCCCGAAAACGTCAATGCAGGTCTGCTTACTTATCCTGTGTTGCAAACGGCCGATATCATCATGCACCGGGCTGCCCGTGTGCCTGTGGGCAAAGACCAGGAGCAGCATTTGGAAATGGCCCGCAATTTTGTGAAACGGTTCAACCATCGGTACGGCGAAATCTTTCCGGAACCCCATGCATTCAATTACAATGAAGAACTGGTGAAAGTGCCCGGACTGGATGGATCGGGTAAAATGAGTAAAAGTGAAAACAACCTGTCAACCTTGTATTTTGCCGATGACGATGACACCATTCGTAAAAAAGTCATGAAGGCGAAAACGGACAGCGGCCCCACAGAAAAAAACGCCACAAAGCCCGACTACATAGAAAATATTTTCCAGCTGATGGGATTGGTGTGCGAAAAGGAGGTGGTTGCAAAATACGAGGCAGATTTTAATGAATGTACCATTCGCTACGGAGAGCTGAAAAAGCAGCTGGCAGAGGACATGATTCGATTCATGGCCCCCATTCGGCAAAAAGCCCAGGATATCCTCGCAGATGACCAATACCTGGTGGACGTGATGCGCAAAGGGGCTCAAAAAGCCAGTGAAAATGCCGAAAAAACAATGCAATTGGTTCGGGAAGCCATCGGATTGAAGTATTTTTAAAAAAACCCGAAAAAACCTCCATCAAGCTGAACGATAATTCAATACATTCGCACTGCAGTAAATTTCTTTAAGGATCATGGCCAAAGCAAAAAAACCAAAACACATCGCCGTTGCAGGAAACATTGGTGCCGGCAAAACAACACTGACCGAATTGCTGAGCAAACATTACAAATGGATTCCCCAGTTTGAAGATGTAGACCACAATCCTTACCTGAACGATTTTTACGAAGACATGCCCCGTTGGAGTTTCAACTTGCAAATTTTCTTTTTGAACAGCCGGCTGAACCAGTTGCTGGAAATTCAAAGAGGCACCGAAACGGTGATTCAAGACAGAACCATTTTTGAAGACGCCAATATTTTTGCGCCCAACCTACATGACATGGGGTTGATGGGCAAAAGAGATTTTGATAATTATTATAAATTCTTCGAAACCCTGAAATCGATGGTGAAGCCGCCCGACTTGCTGATTTACCTGAAAGCATCTGTTCCTACCCTGGTGGGACAAATTCAAAAAAGAGGCCGGGAATACGAAGAAAACATCCGCCTGGATTATTTAAAGAAACTCAACGACCTCTACAACAATTGGATTGACAATTACAAAGAAGGGGCCCTGCTGGTGATTGATGCGGATACCAATAAGTTTGCGGAAAACGAAGAAGACCTGGGTAAGATTATTTCTAAAATAGATTCTACCTTGTTCGGATTGTTCTAATCAATCAGTTGGTTCTTCATGGCGTAGAAGACCAATCCCACTGAATTTTTTACTCCAAAACGTTCCATCAACCTGTCTTTGATGGCTTCCACTGTGCGGGGGCTGATGTCCATTTTGGCCGAAATTTCGGCAGCGGTAAATTCCATGCACACCAAGGTAAGCACTTCCTTTTCCCGATCGCTCAACACCACCTCAGAAGTGAGATTGGGGTTGAATTTTTGTTTGGAATAATTCTTTTTGATCAACACTTTGTTGACAAAGGGATTCAGGTAAAACCCGGTACGCATCACATCTATGATGGCTTTTTTGATTTCGGAAGGATCCGTACTCTTGAGCAAATAGCCTGCCGCCCCACAGTCCATCAAGTGTCCGACAAATCTTTCGTCCTCGTACATCGTCAAAATAATGACCCGAATGCCGGGAAACAATTTGGTGATCTGCTTGGTGGTGTCGATGCCATCCTTTTTGGGCATTTTCAAATCGCACAAAATGACATCGGGCATGGATTCGGGAATCTTCGACAAGA
>CAZCCN010000027.1:4363-13926 GCA_964497085.1 uncultured Ferruginibacter sp. | reverse complement strand
ATTCTATACCATGAGCAATGACGGGTTGATTCCGAAGGCATTTGGCGAATTACATCCCAAATACAAAACACCATACAAAGCCAACTGGATTTTATTTGTATTTGTAGGCCTGTTTGCTGCTTTTGTTCCTGGACATGTGGCAGGTGACCTGACCAGCTTTGGCACTTTATTGGCCTTTGTGCTGGTGAGTTTGGGCGTGTGGATCTTGCGCATCAAAAGCCCGCACATTGAAAGACCTTTCAAAACGCCATTGGTACCGATTGTTCCTATCTTGGGGGCTTTGATTTGTATCGGCATGATCGTGGCAATTGATCCTTTTACATTGAAAGCTGCATTCTTGTGGATGATTCTTGGCCTGATCGTTTATTTCAGCTACAGTAAAAAGAGAAGCAAATTGAGGAATCCATCAGAGATCTTGACACATGCTTCTGATTTTGAAAAGCGATAACTTAAGATTTTATTTTATTAAAAAAGGAATCAGGGAAACCCGATTCCTTTTTTGTTGAGCCCGCATTTTCGTATCAGTATATTTTAATACATCAACACCTAAACAACTCAACTACTAAACAACTTTAAAATTCAAACATTGAACGTTAAACCTTAAACAGCTACTCCACCTCTATCTCATCCACAAAAATATGGGTATCCCCTCCCGCCCCTTCATGCCAACTGGGCAGTTTGCCATATTGTTTGGCAATGATCCGAACAAATCGGGCAGATTGCTTTTCAAAATGGGCTTCAACTGTTTTTAATTGGGATGTCAAATCTTCAATAGGCAAGTAACGATTTCCCTCATATACTTTAATAAATGAATTACCGTCTGTCGACACCTCAATTTTCACTTCAGCCGGCATCACAATCCAAGAACGTGTGTCTTGCAAAAAGCCGATGCTGACCGTTGAAATGGGTTGAGGCTTTTTCAGATCAATCACTGCCTCCAAATTATTATTTTGATAGCCCTGCCAGTTGCCCATGCGCCAGTTGGTCGTTCCACGAATGCCATCAATCAATCCTTCAGGTCCTCCGCCATCATATTGTGATTGGTATGGGGTATTCAATCGTACAGTCCAGTTGTGGTTCATCTTTTTGTAATGAGCGGACATCACAAAACTTTTATGGTCAAAATCATTCACAGCTATGGCATGTATGGTTGCAGTTTGCGCTAACATGAACGGACCCTTATATAATTTCATGTTTCGAAAATCTATTGAACCATCCAAACTATAGTACAACCGAACATTTTTCTGTGCCGATTGTATCGATATTTTTTTATGTTCTCTAAACGAAATACCGCCTCCCACAATACGGGGATTCAATACCAGTTGGGCATTCGGAATGCTCACTAACGGGGTGTCGTATATGGGCACAGATAAAAAATTGGCTGGTCGACTTCCCATGATAAAACGAATTAGACCACCATCTGCCATATCTTCATGGCGAAGAAAAGTATAATTCCATGGAACGGATTTCATGGATTTGGCAGTACTCATGGTGGCAGATTGTATAAAACAATTGGCATCATTCGATCCTGGGGCATTGATGACAAAAGATTTACCATTTTCCAAATGAATGACGGCCGACTCAAATTGAGGGCTTCCAATCATATAGGTATTGTTACCGGGTGTGACCGGATAGAAACCCAATGCACTCCACACATACCAGGCACTCATTTGGCCGCAATCTTCGTTTCCAATCAATCCATCCGGTTGGTTCAGATAGAAGTCATGCATCACTTGACTGGCCAATGCCTGGGCCTTAAAAGGATGACGGGTATAATTGTATAGGTAAATGATGTGATGACTGGGTTCGTTACCATGAGCATATTGACCAATGAGGCCCGTGATGTCACTCTGATCCCTTCCAGTCATCCGAGAACTTTCCTGAAACAATGCATCTAATTTCTGTTCAAGCCGATCAGGCCCTCCAATCATGTCGATATAACCATTGATATCCTGTGGGAAATAAAATGAATATTGCCAGCTGTTGGCTTCAGTAAAATGATTGTTTACTTCTGTTGGTTGAAAAGGACTGAGCCATTCTCCATTTTTTAAAGGACGCATAAAGCCAGTTTCCAAGTCCAGTGTATTTTTATAATACTGGGCTCTTTTAATAAACTCATCATAGATGCTTTGCGCCCCTATGCTTTTGGCAAACAATGCAATACAATAATCGTCGTAAGCGTACTCCAGGGTTTTACTGACACTTTCCTGCTCATCATCCGACGTCATCACTCCATTTTTCATATAAGCACTCAATCCTGCTTGACCCCTGCGGGCACTTTGCAACATGGCTTCTAATGCAAGTTTTGTGTCAAAATCCTGGATGCCTTTGTTGTATGCATCCACGATCACGGGCACACTGTGGTATCCAATCATACAATCCGTTTCGCAAGATGCCAGTTCCCACACCGGCAACCTCCCTCCTTGCTGGTATTGTACCAGAAAGGTTTTGATATAATCCAGCGTTCGTTTTCGATCGATGAGGGTGTACAAAGGATGGGCGGCGCGATAGGTATCCCACAATGAAAAAACAGAATAATAGGTAAAGTCCTTTGCCTGGTGAATTTGATTGTCTCTGCCACGATAATATCCGTCTACATCCATATTGATATTGGGCACAATACCTGTATGATACAACGCCGTATAGAAAATCTTCAATCGATTCGTATCAGCAGACATCGCTTCGATTTTGGACAGTTCCTGATTCCATTTTTCTATCCCCGCAGCCTTTATCTGATCAAAGGATCGATTACCTACTTCAGTCATTAAATTCTTTTTGGCACCTTCCACACTTACTGGGGAAATGGCCACTTTAATAAATACATCAGCCAAAGCACTATTATCAAATCTAAAAGCTGCTTTGATGTTTTTTCCATGAAGCAGACGATTGTTCCTGTTACTGGAAACATCAAGCTGTGCATCATCTACCCAATACTCCCAATTTTTAATTGGCTGAGAAAGTTTCATGACAAAATACACATACTGATTATCAGCCCAGGCCTTGCTCCTTCGCAATCCGGTGATGGTAACGCTATCCTCCACGGCCACATAAGATTCAATCACCTCATCTCGATGCTTTACATCCAATAAGATGAATTTGTCAACTTGGTTGTTGTAATGATAATGATGATACCCCACACGTTCGGTAGCCGTGAGGGCCACATCAATATTGTCATCGAGTAATTTGACGGCGTAGTAACCAGGTGAAGCCGATTCCTGTTGATGAGAAAAAACAGAACCATAGACCTTATTGTTAGGAGAAGCCATCCCATTCCCAGGCATCAGGAGAATATCTCCGTAATCACTCACGCCCGTTCCACTCAAATGGGTATGAGAAAACCCATACATAAAGGTGTCTGAGTAATGATAACCCCCACAGCCATCCCAACCATCCAATCGAGTGTCGGGGCTCAGCTGTACCATCCCATGAGGCATGGTCGCTCCAGGATAGGTATGTCCATGACCGCCCGTTCCAATAAAAGGATTCACCCATTGGGTAAATGATTGTGCCAAAAGCACCGTTGTTCCTATTGACAACCAACCACAGAAAAATATTCTTTTCATCATCGACATCGGATTATTGAATAAAAAAAGCCTACACATCGGTAGGCTAAGGTATTGATTAATGCGCTTTGTTAAAAGGGTAAATCGTCGTCACCAGCAGCAGACTTGGCAACGGGCGAAGCGGAGCCAGCAAGAGAAGCATTTCCTTGACCAGCACCATTTCCTTCTGTATTGCTATTGTTACCAAGCAATTGAACATTTTGAACACGCATGCGAAGGGTTGCTGCTGCTTGTCCTTCCTTGTTGGTATATGCGTCAGCTTCGGGACTTCCTTCTGCATAAACGGTTCTGCCTTTGGTAAGGTATTGGGCCACTGCTGTTCGATCAGTCCAGTAAGCACACTCCACCCATGTGGTTCTGTCCTTTTGATTACCCTGGCTGTCTTTGTAGCGTTCGGTGTGGGCAACACTAAAATTAATCACATTTTTTCCGTTCACTTCCTTAACGATGCAGTCTTTTCCAAGATTGCCGATGATCTGTAATTTAATCATAACTGTTTTTTTTAATGGTTATCGATGTATCTGATTTGAATGCTTGAAGTTATGAATCAACTATATGGATTGGGTAAATGAATGGATGATATTGTACACATGTAATGAACAATGGCATCCAATACCCATTGACATCCCTAGTTCATTTTCTTTTTTAACGTGCTGACCTGGTCTTGCAGGTTGTTGACAAGATTGGCAAGGGAGTTTACATCCCATCGTTGTTGCGTGGCCACTTTACCGATCACTACCTGTGCCTGCCACAGTTCAACGATATCTTCCGCATTCACCTGGTAAGGCTGGTAGCTTGGATTGTCGCTCACCAAAGAAACTTTATTTTTAGCCCGGTTGTTTTTAACGATTCGCTTGTACACAATCCCCTCATTTCTGCTGACAACAATATAAGCCATGTTGTTTTTCACTTCTTCCAATGATTCCACTTTTTCTCCCACAATGATGCTTCCACTGGGGGTAGGCAACATACTATCTCCAATAATTTCAAAAGCGCGGTATTGACCCCCTGTCAGCATGGGAAGCGTAAACGTGTTCAATTCATCGATGAATTCGCTGTCCGCATAACCGGTCATGTATCCTGCCGCCGCTTTCACGGGAACAAAGTGAATCAAGTTTCTTTCTACTGTCATCATCTTCTGCATTCTTCGCTTTTGCAGGTAACTGCCATTGTTATTGGAAGTGATGCTGAGGTCTTTCAACAAAAGTTCGTCCAAGGTGAGCTTGAAAATATCGGCCACAATCTCTAACACTTCGAGCCTTGGGTCGGCCCTTTCTTCTTCGTAAGCCCCGATGAGCGAGCGTTTCACATTTAATTTAATGGCAAATTCTTCTTGGGTCCAGCCTCGCAATTTGCGCAAATATTTCAGGTTTAATCCGGCTCTAGACATGGTTAAACTAATTTGATTAGCACAAATATACTAATTTTTTTAGTTTTTCCAAAAAATAATGTCACTTTCTTTTCAGGCCTCTATTCAACGAAGCGTCATTTGCCTTTTGAATTCTATTGGGAGTAGCCGGTTTACACGTATTTTTGTTTGAAACAAACGAACCATGCAAGCAACTGCACTTATCCTCCACAACCTGCTCAGATGGGCTGTGTTACTCATGGGAATCTGGACCGTAGTCAATGCCCTTTCAGGCCTGCTAGGAAAGCGTGCCTATTCTTCCAATGACAACAGAAGCAATTTATTGTTTATGATTTTTTGCGATGTGCAGTTGTTATTTGGATTGGTGTTGTTTTTTACGGGTACTTGGTTGGAAAAAATAAAAGCGGGTATGGGACCGTTGATGAAAAATACCACCGATCGTTTTTTTGTGGTAGAACATGCATTGATGATGATCCTAGCCTGGGTGCTGGTGCATATGGGCAGAATCGCAGTGAAAAAAGCTGCCCCTGAAAGCAAGCATAAAAAAATGCTGCTGTTTTTTGGCATTGCCCTGTTGCTGATCATCCTTTCTATTCCTTGGCCAAACAGAGGTGAAATTGCCCGCCCAATGACGCGTTGGTTTAATTAATTCAGTATGGCAAAAACGACTAAAGCAAAACCCATCATTCTGATTACGAATGATGATGATATTACGTCTCCAGGCATACGCAGCCTGGTGGAGGCAGTGAAAGATTTAGGAAAAGTAGTGGTAGTGGCACCAGACAAGCCCCAGAGCGGAATGGGACATGCCATCACCATTGGCTCTCCCCTTCGGATGAACCGGATGCATCTTTTCGGTGAGATCGAGGCCTGGCAAACCAGTGGTACCCCCGTGGATTGCGTAAAATTGGCGGTAGACAAAATCCTGCATCGCAAGCCCGATATCTGCCTAAGCGGCATCAATCACGGCGCCAACCATTCGATCAATGTCATCTATAGTGGCACCATGTCAGCGGCGATGGAAGCTTCCATCGAAGGCATTCCCAGCATTGGTTTTTCCTTGCTGGATTACCGTTACGACGCCGATTTCGAACCTTCCAAAAAAATCGTACACCAGGTTGTATCTGCTATCCTGCAACAAAAGAAATTAGACAAACATTTGTTGCTGAATGTAAACATCCCTGCCGTTCCATATAAAGAAATCAAAGGAATCAAAATTTGCAAACAGGCATACGCCAAGTACGAGGAAGAATTTGACGAACGACTGGATCCTCAGGGAAAGAAGTATTTCTGGCTTACCGGTGAATTTAAAAACTTTGACAAAGCGAAGGATTCGGATGTATGGGCATTGCAGCGCAATTATGTAAGCGTGGTGCCGGTTCAATTTGACCTAACCAACTATATCCTTAAAAAACAATTGGAAAAAAGTAAATTGTTCAGATGATATTCAAAAAAGACAATATGTGGTTTGGAATGATACTCGGACTGATCGCTCCGATGCTTGGATTCCTTGTATTCAAATGGTACAAATTCGGCATCTTCAGCATGAAGGAATTTTTACAATTCCTGTATGTGGAGCCCAGTTTCAGGACCCTATCTGCAGCCCTTAGCCTATCTCTCTTAGCCAACGCGTTGGTTTTCACTCTATATATCAATGCCGAAAAAGACAAGACCGCCAAGGGGATTTTCGCCACCACGGCTATTTATGGTTTTGTGATTCTGCTGATTAAGACGTTTGCGTAAAAAAGTTAAACGTTATCTCTCTCCAAACTAAAATAGCCCTTCAACAAAATCCTTTTTATCGAACACCAGTAAGTGCTCTGCCTGTTCTCCTACACCGATAAATTTAACAGGAATATTGAATTGATCGGCAATGGCCAACACCACGCCTCCTTTGGCGGTTCCGTCTAATTTGGTGACGGCTAAGGCTGACACTTCGGTAGTGGCAGTAAATTGTTTGGCTTGCTCTAAAGCATTTTGCCCGGTGCTGCCATCCAACACCAACAATACTTCATGCGGGGCATCTGGTATCACTTTCTGAATCACGCGCTTGATTTTGGACAATTCATCCATCAAGTGTGCCTTGTTGTGCAACCTGCCGGCTGTATCAATCAAGATCACATCTGCATTTTTCGCCACGCCACTGATGACGGTGTCATACGCCACGGAAGCCGGGTCGCTTCCCATTTCCTTTTTAACAATGGGAACATGTACCCGCTCACTCCAGATGGTCAGCTGATCAACCGCTGCCGCCCTGAACGTATCCGCCGCACCCAATACAACAGACTTACCCGCTTTGGTGAAATTATAGGCCAGCTTTCCGATGGTGGTGGTTTTGCCTACCCCATTAACACCTACGACCAATATAACATGTGGTTTGTGTCCCGTGGGCAATTGATAATTGTGGTAATTGTTGTCAGACGAGGAAGTCACCAACATGGCTTCAATTTCTTCCCTGATGATGGCCTGTAATTCGGCTGTATGAAGATATTTGTCTTTTTGAATCCGTTTTTCTAACCGGTGAATGATTTTTACCGTGGTTTCTACCCCCACATCGGCACCAATCAATGCCTGCTCCACTTCGTCCAGCACCGATTCATCAATGGTGCTCTTTCCTACAATGGCCTTGGCCAGTTTACCCAAAAATCCTTCGCGGGTTTTGTGCAAACCCTGTTGAATGGATTCTTGCTGTTGCTTCTTCCCAAAAAATTGATCAAATATTCCCATAGTGATGGTTACAACTTATTCATTCGTATACAAACTTGGCATGGTGTCCGTTTGTAAAGCCTTAAAACAAATAAAGCCATCCTGAACAAACAGAATAGCTTTACCTAAAAATATACACCCGCACCAATTAACTTAAGTGCTCTTTGATTTTGTCTTTGTGAACCATTGCTTCTTTAAAAGTGTAGGCGCCGGTTTTGGGACTACGCAAGGTGCGAATCACTTTGGTCCAGTTTTTTGCTTCCGCTGCTGCTTTCTGGTCTTTGGTCTTAATCGCGGTTTTAGCTGCTTTTGCCATGGTTACTCTAGTTTATACGTTGAATATAAAATTCAACTGATTATTTAATTTCTTTGTGAACAGTTACTTTTTTCAACGTTGGATTGTATTTTTTCAGTTCCATACGCTCGGGTGTGTTTTTCTTATTCTTGGTAGTGATGTAGCGACTGGTACCTGCTAAACCGCTGGTTTTGTGCTCTGTGCACTCTAAGATCACCTGCACCCTGTTTCCTTTCTTTGCCATTGTATGCTAATTTTTAAAAAGCTTATTAAATTTTCACTCCTGCTGAGCGAAGTTCTTTTACAACTGAATACAAACCATTTTTGTTGATGGTTCTGATCGCTTCTGAAGACACTTTAATGGTCACCCATTTGTCTTCTTCTGCTAAGAAATAACGCTTGGTTTGCAAATTGGGCAAAAACCTGCGTTTTGTTTTAATATTGGAATGCGAAACCTTGTTTCCTGTGATGGGCTTCTTTCCTGTTACCTGACATACTCTGGCCATGTTCCTGAATTTTGGACGGCAAATGTACGGAGAAAACTTTACAATGAAAAAGAATACAGGGAAAAAGTTTTTTAGTCCCCTGAATGACCCAAATTTACCCAGATAAATGGCCGTTTCTGCTGATTTTCACTATTTTAACCCACAAATCTACCTGCCCATGAGCACCCACCAAGTAAAAACAAGCTTTGCGAGCGGCCTGTCCTTTGTAGCCCATATTGATCAATATACCGTTCCCATGGATACCACCGAGGAAGGCAGCCAGCAGGCTGGCCCCAGTCCTAAGAAGTTAATGTTGGCTTCCCTGGCTGGATGCACCGGAATTGACGTGGTTTCCATCCTACACAAAATGAAGGTCGATTTTAGCCAATTTTCGATTGATGTGGAAGCAGAACTGACAGAGGAACATCCTAAAATCTACAAAGCGGTTGTCGTGACCTATACCATTCAAGTAGCCGAAGCAGATCGGCCCAAGGTTGAAAAAGCGGTTGCCCTATCCCAAGAAAAATATTGCGGGGTGAATGCGATGTTCCAATCTTTTTGCAGGGTAACTAGCAGAATTGTCTATTGCTGACGCTTAGTCTTCCACCAAACCCTGGCCATTTGTAAGACTATGGCCAAAAGAATCAATGCAAGACCTATGTAAAATTGCTGGTGCAGCAATTTGCGTTCGTCAAAAAAAACAAAAGCCAATACTATTCCATACAGTGGCTCTAAGTTGTAGGTAAGGTTTGCCGTAAACGCAGAGATGCGCTGCAATGATTTCAGTTGCAATTCAAAGCTGATTACCGTACAAAAGAATGACAATACCATCAGCCAAGCCATATCGGATTGGGTAGGTATGAAATAGGCAGCCGGAAACTGTTGAAAATAAAAGGGCAGCAATACAGAGAGCAGCAAAAAGCCCCCGCCAAATTCATACAATGTCAAGAGCTTCGGAGAAAATTGTTGCACCAGCTGTCGATTGAAAATTGGAAACAAGGAGCTCCCAATGGCACAGACAATCCCAAAAGCGATGCCCAATGTATATTCTGGATGAAAATCAAAAATAACATAGATGCCCACAATGGCTAAAAAGCCAAGCAAGACTTCAGCGAGTACAATCCTGGTTTTCATGATGAGGGGCT
>CAZCCN010000027.1:1925-4353 GCA_964497085.1 uncultured Ferruginibacter sp. | reverse complement strand
AGCAACGCGGTGACAAACCCACTGGCAGAAAGACAAACCAACGCCACGGAAACATTGGCATATTTAACGCTCCCATAAAAGGTTACCCAGTGAATGGCTATGATCAACCCAACGCCGGCAATTCGAAAAAAATCTTTCCAGGCAATTCGTTTAATTTCCTTTCTCCAAGCCATCCATCCTCCCAAAATTAGCAGGGTGAGCAGTAAACGAAACCAAACCAACCAGCCTTCATTCAACTCAATCAGCTTTCCTAAGATGGCCGTGAAGCCCGCCAAAAAAACAGCCATGTGTAACTGGAGAAAAGATTTTTTCATGAAGGGCAAATATAAGAAGGTTCAATGTTTCACCTGCCCGAGGGTTAAGTAATTTGGAATGCGGTAGGATTTTTATGCCAAAACAAACTTTTAAACTTATTAAACTTCTGAAACCCATGAAACTTAAAAAGATGTTAACGCGCCTATATAAAACCAAACATAAGTATATTTGTCACCTCATCATTTTTTACGCGTATGAACTTTAAAAGAATCAACAACCTCACTGGTTGGATCGTTTGCATCATTGCCTGCAGTGTCTACCTCATGACCATGGAAGCCACTGGCAGTTTGTGGGATTGCGGAGAGTTTGCCTCCAGTGCATTCAAGTTACAAATCCCGCATCCGCCCGGCGCTCCATTGTTTGTGCTGATAGGCAGGCTGTTCATGATTCCTTTTGATGCACAACACGCCGCATGGGGACTCAATGCCATGAGTGCCTTGGCCAGTGGATTCACTATCCTGTTCTTGTTTTGGTCCATTACGCATTTTGCGCGCAAGATTGTAGAAAAAGATGGTCAAGCATTGAGCAATGACAAAATCATTGCCATCATGGCCGCTGGTGTGGTAGGCGCGTTGGCCTATACGTTTTCTGATTCATTTTGGTACAGCGCTGTAGAAGGCGAAGTGTATGCATTATCATCTTTCTTCACTGCTATTGTTTTCTGGGCCATGTTGAAATGGGAACAAAGTGTTACAGAAGAACAAGCGCAAGGCATCAAGGGCCATTTCACCAAAGCAGACAGATGGATTATTTTGATTTTTTACCTAATGGGACTTTCTATTGGTGTGCATCTGTTGAACCTATTGACCATTCCTGCCATTGTGATTGTCTATTATTTTAAAAGGTACAAATCGACCGGATGGGGCACCGTATTGGCTTTCATCATTGGCTGTATCATAACAGGCCTGGTACAAAAAGCGGTGATTCAGTGGAGCATTAAAGGCGCAGCCAATATGGACATCTTGTTTGTGAATAGTTTTGGACTGCCTTTTTTCTACGGATTCGGATGCTTCTTTGTAATACTCGGATTACTGATTTGGTTTGGACACCGAATGGCAAATAAAAACAATTGGAATTTTTTAAAACTAGGGCTATGGGCTTTTTCCTTTATGCTTTTGGGTTACACTACCTATTTTACCACCATGGTGAGAAGCAGTGCGGACCCCAGCGTGGACATGTTCAATGTGGACAATCCCGTGAGCTTGGTGGGCTATGTGAGCCGTGAACAATACGGCGACTG
The DNA here is from genome assembly GCA_964497085.1 of uncultured Ferruginibacter sp. Lineage (GTDB taxonomy): Bacteria > Bacteroidota > Bacteroidia > Chitinophagales > Chitinophagaceae > Ferruginibacter. Next base: position 2,798 of record CAZCCN010000027.1, on the reverse strand, counting down.
GCCCATTCTGTACGGACAAGATTTCACGGCACAGATCCAAGAAGGCAAAACCACGGATACGTACATCAAGTCGAATGATCGTTACGAAAAAAACGGTAAAAAAGTTGAATACGTGTATGCACCCGAAGACCAGCATTTCTTTCCGCGTATGTGGGACCAAAGCAATGACCAGGGACATGCAGATTATTATGCCAGCTGGGCGGGCATCGGCAAGGATGAACAAGGAAATTGGGAACGCTCCCCCACCATGGCCGAAAACATTGGTTTCTTTTTAGATTACCAAATCAATTGGATGTACTGGCGCTATTTCATGTGGAATTTTGCCGGCAAACAAAACGATGTGCAAGGCGTAAACATGGGTAACGTGAGGGATGGCAATTGGAAAACAGGTATTTCTTTTTATGACAACATCCGGTTGGGCAACCAAGAGACCCTGCCTGATGCCTTAAAACACAACAAGGCGAACAATAGATTATTCATGTTGCCGTTGATCTTGGGATTGATTGGATTGTATTATCAATACAACAAGGACAAAAAAGACAGCTTGGTGACCTTCTTGCTTTTCTTCTTTACCGGCTTTGCCATTTGCGTGTATTTGAACCAGGCAGGCAACCAGCCTCGTGAACGGGATTATGCCTATGTAGGATCCTTTTATGCCTTTGCCATTTGGATTGGCTTGGGCGTTTTATACATCAAAGACCTGTTGACAACCTATATCAAAAATATCAAAATGGCTTCGATCGCTGCAGGACTCGTTTGCTTACTGGCAGTCCCTGTTTTGATGGCTTGTCAAGAATGGGATGACCACGACCGCAGCAACAAAACCATTGCAAGGGATTTGGCGACCGACTATTTAAAAAGTTGTGCACCCAA
>CAZCCN010000027.1:1617-1915 GCA_964497085.1 uncultured Ferruginibacter sp. | reverse complement strand
CTGATTACATTTGGAGACAATGACACCTACCCACTTTGGTATGCGCAAGAAGTGGAGGGCGTACGAAAGGATGTGCGCGTCATCAACAGCAGCTTGTTGGGCACCGACTGGTACATCAATCAATTGCGGTATAAATTGAACGACAGTGACCCTATCGACCCGATCTGGTCTGCCGCGCAGATAGAAGGATCAAAAAGAGACATTCTTCGATACAATCCCAGCACCGATCAATATATGGATTTGTATACCATGATGAAAGAATATGCCGGTTCTGATGATCCCGCTAAAGGCGCCATTT
>CAZCCN010000027.1:856-1607 GCA_964497085.1 uncultured Ferruginibacter sp. | reverse complement strand
AACACCTTCCCATCTCAAAAAGTAACTGTACCGGTGGATGTCAACCTGGTTAGGAGCAATGGAACTGTCAACAGCAATGACAGCGTGGTGAACGAACTCAAATTCGAGGTGAATAAAAACTACCTGTACAAAAATGATGCAGCCATTTTAAACATCATTGCAGCCAACAAATGGAAACGCCCCATTTATTTCACCTCACCTTATGGCGAACTGGGCTTTGAAAAATACTTGCGTCAAGACGGCCTCACCTACCGATTGGTGCCCATTGAAAATGGTAACATCAATCAAAATTGGGTGATGGACAAAATGATGAATGAATTTGTATTTGGCAACGCCGATAAAAAAGGAGTTTATTTCGATGAAGAAAATCGTCGCCATTTAAACGGCATTCGCCTGGCATTCGCCCAATCCGCAGCCAACCTTGCTGATGCCGGCCGAACAGATGATGCCAAAAAACTGCTCAATCGATGCAATCAGATGATGAATGAAAACAATTTCCCTTATGGTATGCCCAGCAGGGCCCAGCAGCATAATCAGATTTCAATGCAGTTCTTGTATGCAGCTTACAAAGCCAGAGACACTGCCCTGGTTCAAAAAGTAAACAACGCTTTGAAGAAAGACATGGAACAACAATCTGCATACTATCAGGCTTTGCCCGAAGGAAAAAGAGAGGCATTGACTTCAGAAGCAGAACGCAACGACAATTTGCTGAGGAGTTTACTTGGATTGGAACAACAATACAGTAAAATAG
>CAZCCN010000027.1:0-846 GCA_964497085.1 uncultured Ferruginibacter sp. | reverse complement strand
CGTTGCTGGATATTCCAAAAAATCAAAAAGGTGCGGCGACCGATACGGCGAAACCTCAATAAAAAAACCAAATCAACTTACAAAAAGGCTATCATTCGATAGCCTTTTTAATTGAACAGCATTAATAAATATTGACTTCCCGTTCGAGTGTCACGTCAAAAGTGGAAGCCACCGACCGGATAATCTCTTCGCTTAACTGATAGATTTGTTCGCCTGTTGCTTTTCCGTGGTTGACCAACACCAAGGCTTGCTGATTGTGACAGCCGGCGTCTCCGTTTCTATATCCCTTCCAGCCACATTGTTCAATCATCCAGCCTGCGGCCAGTTTAACTGTGTGGTTGGGTTGTTCATATGCCACCATGGAAGGAAAAGCCGCTTTCAGTACCTGGTATTGTGTTGTAGAAATGGTGGGGTTTTTAAAAAAACTTCCTGCATTGCCCAAGACAGCCGGATCAGGAAGCTTGCCTTGTCGAATGGTCATTACGGCATCGGCTACCGAACGAATGGACAATTCTTTCACCTGCATTTTTTCCAGCTGCTGTTCGATCGCTCCATATGAAATGGCAAAAGAGGGTTTCTTTGACAATCGATAGGTGACGGATGTAATCACATACGATTGTTTGTATTTGTTTTTGAATATACTTTCCCTGTAACCAAATGCACAATCATCTGCGACAAATGTTCGGGTATGGCCATCAAGAATATGAACGGCTTCCAAAGCGTGAAACACATCTTTGATCTCCACCCCATAGGCGCCAATGTTTTGCATGGGAGAAGCACCCACACTTCCCGGAATCAATGCCAGGTTTTCAATGCCGGCATATCCCTTTTCCACACAATACATCA
>CAZCCN010000026.1:0-14740 GCA_964497085.1 uncultured Ferruginibacter sp. | reverse complement strand
TAGTAAGTAAGTATATGGGTTGTTGGGTTGTATTTTTCAGTCAAACAAAATGATTAAAATGATCGATCCTCGTCTTCTTCTTTGAACAACTCAATCAAGTTGTCTTTGAAGGTATCCATGAATCCTTTCAGGGTTTTTCTTTGCTTGATGTTCTTCACCTCTGTTTCTGTTGCACCTTCCGCTGTAGCATCAACCACTTCTTGTTGCAAAATACCTCTGGATTTTACTTCAATAAAGTTGCCGTCCATTTGCTTGTTCTTGTTTTCGTAGTCGTTGTATCCTTTCAAGATCAACCCTATACAAGTACTGTACATAGGCATGGACAATTCCTCGATGTGTCCGCCGGACAAGTGCTCTACCGGATAACCAATTCTCGCATTCAGACCGGTCTGGTATTCGGTTAATTGCAACAAGTGTTTCAACTGAGAACCGCCGCCGGTCAAAATGATACCGCCGTTGAGCATTCGGTTGTCAAGCCCCACTTGTTTGAGGTGATAAGAAACAAAATCCATGATCTCGCTCATGCGCGCCTGTATGATATTGGCAAGATTTTTAACCGAGATTTCTTTTGGCGCCATTCCGCGAAGACCTGGTATGGTAATGAAAGTGTTTGATTTGGCTTCATCACTCAACGCGCTGCCAAATTGAACCTTCATGGCTTCCGCTTGGGTTTTCAACACGCCGAGGCCCGTTTTGATGTCATTGGTAATATTTTCTCCGCCAAAAGGGATTACAGCTGTATATTTCAAAATACCTTCATAGAACACAGCCAAATCAGTGGTACCGCCACCTATGTCTACAATGGCTACGCCTGCTTCCAGATCTTGATCACTCATGACAGCTGCGGCAGATGCCAATGGCTGCAACACCAAGTCTTTGGTTTTTAATCCGGCTTTCTCCACACTTCTGTTGATATTGCGGATGGCGTTCTTGTCGCCGGTGATGATGTGAAAATTGGCCCCTACTTTCACACCGCTATATCCGATTGGATCGGGAATATTCTGAAAATTATCTACGGTGAATTCTTGGGGAATCACATCAATGATTTGATCTCCCAATGGAATGTAGGTACGATATTGATCGGCAACAAGTCTATCAATCTCATCTTGTTTGATTTCTTCTTCAATCGTTTGACGAACAATATCACCCCTGGTTTGCAGGCTCTTGATGTGGTGACCGGCAATGCCGACATACACTTCACCAATTTGTAAATCCGGGTTGGATTCATAACATTTTTCAAGGGCTGTTTGAATAGCCTTGATGGTTTGATCGATATTCAACACCATCCCGTGCTGAACACCATTGCTGTTGGCTCGGCCAAAACCGAGAATCTCGAGCTTGCCGAATTCATTTTTGCGACCTGCGATCGCAGCAATCTTGGTAGTACCTATATCTAGGCCTACAATAATGGGTTGTTCTTGATTCATGTTTGTAAGGTTTGTGTTTGTTTGTATGTTTTTGGGTTCGTTTGTTGACATGTTTTAATTAATATTCGTTTTGATGAATGCTTTTTTGTTTTTGAATTTTTGTTGAAGAATGCTGCGCCGATGGTCGAATTGTTTTGGTCGACTGACTGTTTTTTATAACAGGCTTCACATTCTTGTTTTGAATCTTCTCTTCTGGCTTCACAATTGGTGCAGTCGGCTTTACCGATTGAACAGGCTGGGAACGAATGGCACCCGAATCGGATAGCTCATCTCTTTGCAAAGACTGAAGAATCAAGGAAATATTGGTTGAGTTCCTGTCATCGTCTTGCATGATCACTTGCGAAGAGTCTCCAGCCTTTTTGGAAGAATTGGCTGCAATGGCCTGCAGTATTCGGATTGTTTGTAATGAATCCGCTACAATATCTTCCATCCCCTTGATTTTAGCCACTACCTGGTCTTTGTATTGAAGATTGATTAAACGATACTTGTTCCAGCCTTCCATGGGTATCACTTTCTTGTAAAAAAGTTTCAACTTATTGAATTTGTTATCAGCATCTTTTGCATCTCCAAACAAAATCAACTGATCTCCCATCTTAGGAACCATTTCGAAAGCACGATTGTCGGTGATCTCTACCTGGTCTATCATAGCCATTAAAAATGAATCTCTCTGAATGGTCAATCCCAATAATTTAATGTCTTTCAATAGCAGGCTATCTACTTTCGTCATGGCTTTTGGATGGGAAGGAAAATTCGTAAATACCGGCAGTCTAGCCGCATATTTATCACTCAGGGGAAGAATGGTAGAAATATTGTCAACATAAAAAGATTCTCCATCTTTTGTAAAGACCCGAACAATGGGCACTCGTTCTTCTATTTCAGCCTTCAGTACGCCCATATTGTCAAAGAACAGTTCTGCCTTACTGATCCAAACATATTTTTTAAGTTCTTTTTCGATAGCCACTAGATTGAATCGACTCACTGGTTGTCCTACGATTTCAGCACGAACGGAGCGCCTGATGATGTTCATCACATCTTGCTTGCTGATGAAAAAATTATTCGAAGCCCCTTCAATCTCTATCACTACACCCTTACACAATTTTCCATCCTTTTGGCGCACGGATGCCACCAGCAGCACGATACAAGCCGTCGTGATACCTGTCCAAAAAATGGCCAGCAGTATTTTTCTGAAATTGTATTTTTTTACAAAACTCATATAACAATATCCCTATTGTGCATTTTTTAATTCAACATTTGTTTTAGCGGCTCCACCAACCGATCAATGTCCCCGGCTCCAGCAGTAATCAGCAATTCAAGCTGATGGTCCTCTTTTTGTTGCTGAACCTTGCTCAATAAATCCTCTTTCGAACATACCCACACTCGCTTGTCCTTCATCATGCCTGCCAGCAGCTCACTGCTAACCCCGGCTATTGGTAATTCCCGGGCCGGATAGATCGGCAACAAATACACTTCATCAGCCATACCCAAAGCCGCTGCAAATCCATGGGCAAAGTCCTTGGTCCGGCTAAACAAGTGTGGCTGAAAAACAACCGTACACTTCTTGTCCGGAAAAAGTTGCTTGGCACCTGATATCAAGGCCTGCAATTCCTGCGGATGGTGCGCATAATCATCAATCATGATCATATGTTCATGATGAACGATGTATTCAAACCGTCTTTTCACACCTTTAAAAGAACCAATCGCTGCTTGTATCTTATCATTGCTAATGCCCACTTGTTTCGCAGCCACAATAGCAGCAATAGCATTTTCCACATTGTGCAACCCACCCATATTCAAATGAAACCCCTCTATCTTTTCACCCCGGATGCTGGCATCAAAAAAATACGTGCCATTCTGCATCTTTACGTTAACCGCATAACTATCTGCCAATTCATTGTCCAAACTATAGCTCGATTGATTGACAGTTTGAAACGAAACATGCCGGTTCAATCCGTACTTGTACACCAACCATCCGCCTGTTTTGATTCTGGAAGTAAAATCGACGAATGCCTCCCTGAATGCAACTTCCGTACCATAGATGTCCAGGTGATCAGGATCCATGGCGGTTACAATCGCCACGTCCGGACTCAGCTGTAAAAAACTTCTGTCATACTCATCGGCTTCGGCTACACACACATTGTTGGCATCGGTCCAAAAATTGGTGTTATAATTGGACACTATACCTCCTAGAAATGCGTTGCATCCATGACCACTGTGCCTAAGTATATGGGCTATCATACTGCTGGTAGTGGTTTTGCCGTGCGTACCGGCCACACAAACGTTAAAAGAACTACTGGTTATCAAACCCAACACTTCGCTCCGCTTCAATACGGTGTATCCATTCTTCAAAAAATAATTAAGTTCCTGGTGATCAGCGGGTATGGCAGGCGTATACACCACAAAAGCCGCTTGGGTATCTACTGCTGCTATATTGTCCTCATAATGAACCACCATGCCCTCCATTTCCAGTTCTTTGGTGAGTGGCGTAGCTGTTTTATCATAACCGCTCACCCTTACACCCCGGCTGTTGAAGTACCTAGCCAGCGCACTCATTCCGATGCCTCCTATTCCTAAAAAATAGACGGATAGCCCATCGGTTTGTCCGGTAGACAACTGATTGATCAACGTTGATATGTCGGCTCGGTTATTCAAGAAACAATACTTTTCAAAATTTCATTTGCAATCATTTTATCAGCATCCATGCTGCCCAGCAAGCGAATATTGTCGCTATACAATTGTTGTCTTGCCTCATCTGATGACAATTGTATAATAGCCGGCATCAATTGATGGCTAGCCTGGCGGTCCTCAATCATCATCGCTGCATCTTTTTCCACCAGTTTTTTTGCATTGAAGGCCTGGTGATCTTCGGCTGCATGCGGATAAGGAACAAAAATGACCGGTTTGCCTGTCGCACTCAACTCTGAAATAGCCATCGCACCACTTCTACTCACCACCATGTCTGCTGCTGCATAGGCATAATCCATTTGGTTGATGAAGTCTTGCACAAATACATTTTTTCTGTTGGCTGCCTTTTGTTTAGCCATGGCTGCAAAGGGTTTTCCAGTTTGCCAGATCAATTGAAGCCCATGTTGTTCGAACTGTTCAATATGATTGAATACAGACTCATTGATGCTTTTGGCGCCAAGGCTTCCTCCAATACACAACACGGTCTTTTGATCAGTTCTCAAACCAAAATGCGACAAGGCTGCAGCTTTTGTCAATTGATTGTTGACAATCATTTGCCGAATGGGATTACCTGTGATTACAATTTTGTTGGCAGGGAAAAATCTTTCCATACCATCTGCAGCCGTGAATACTTTGGTGGCTTTTTTACTCAACATCTGGTTGCTTCTACCTGCAAAAGCATTCGACTCGTGAATAAAAGTGGGTATTCCCTTGCTTTGTGCATACCGAAGAACAGGAAAGCTGGAATAGCCACCCACGCCAATCACGGCATCCGGCTGAAAATGTTTCACCATACCTGCAACTTCAAAAAAACTTTTCACCAACTTGAAAGGCAATCCGATATTTTTAATCAAAGAACTTCTGTTTAACCCAGCAATCGTCAATCCTTTTATCTCATATCCCGCTTGGGGGACCTTTTCCATTTCCATCTTTCCCTTGGCACCCACAAATAAGAACGTAGCCTCTGGCATCAATTGCTTGATGGCGTTTGCGATGGCGATGGCCGGAAAAATATGCCCGCCGGTTCCGCCGCCTGCAATCACAAACCGCTTGGTCAATCCTGCATATTGTGCTTCAACACTCATCCTGTTCATTATTTACCGTTGCCCTTTTATGCTTCTTGATCTGCCGGCAATTTTGCTGTCACCGGCATTTGAGCACCTTCCAATTGCTCCACGTTTCTAGCCACACTTAATATGATTCCGATGGAAAGGCAAGTAAAAATAAAACTACTGCCCCCCATGCTGATCAAAGGCAAGGTGACACCTGTATTGGGAAACAAACTCACATTGACTCCCATGTTCGCAATGGCCTGAATAACCAACGTAAAACTCAAGGCCAGTGCTAAAAAAGCGCCAAATGCAAACGGACATTTTCGATACCATATTCTTCTATAATGATGGCATAAATAAAATCACTGTAACAATGTGGAAGAAAATTTCTTTGAATACTATTGCCAGGTCCCCTGCCAAATAGTCCTCCATTCGCTATTGCAATTTTAGCTTGATTGATTTGGTATAATTTCTCACTTTCGTCCTCTTTCGTACTATACAAAAATGTTTGAATCCTGCTCACCCAAGTAGGAATCCTTCCCATAGAAAGAATGCCGGGAAGTTTTTTGCATTCATGCGTTGTTTTGTCATAGTTGCTAATGGCTACAGATATTAAAAAGACAATTGGCAACATAGCCATCGCTATTGTCAACAAAATGTGTTTGGTACTGACCCTTCCAATGAACATCAACAAAATGCTTGTTCCGCCAATCAACAAAGCTGTTGATAAATTGGCGGGCGCAATCAGCAAACAAATCACGGCAACCGGAATGATGACATGCAGAAAGCCTTTCTTGAAATCCTTAATGACATCTTGCTTTCTACTGAGCGTTCTACTCAAATACATGAACAAAGCAAGCTTGGCTAAATCAGATGTCTGAAAAGTTTGGTTGATAACAGGCAATTTGATCCAGCGACTTCCCTCATTCAACTGCACACCATATAACAAGGTAAATATCAACAAGGGAATAGAGAGCACAAAACCAATCAATGCCACTTTGGAATAAATGGTATAATTGATGCGATGGGCAAAATATATAATCAACAAACCAATCACAATCAAGGCAAATTGTTTGAATAAATAACTTTCGTTGCTTTTACTCAGCCTATATGCCAAGGATCCGGTACTGCTATATACGAGCAATAGGCTTGCCAATGTCAAAATGATTACAATTGCCCAAATGACTTTGTCCCCTTTGGTCTTACTGACCAAATTGCCGCTTACATCCCCCAATCCTTTGAAAGAGGAAGTACCCGCCTCTGTTGGCTGATCAAACACTTGGTTAAATATGTTTTTAAAATTGATCATGCGTCTTTCTGTAAACTGATTATAAGTTTTTTACAGCTTGCTTAAATTGATACCCTCTGTCTTCATAATTCTTAAACAAATCAAAGCTTGCGCAAGCCGGACTCAACAACACCACATCACCCTTATTGGAAAAGTGATAGGCTGTTTTCACTGCTTCTTCGGCATTGTCTGTGTTCAACATCAATGGAATGATGTCTCCAAAAGCTTCGTGAATTTTGGTGTTGTCTGTACCAAGGCAAACAATGGCTTTTACTTTTTCGGCCACCAGTTCTTTCAACACATTGTAATCATTGCCCTTGTCCACTCCGCCCAAAATCAGGATCACAGGCTTGGTCATGCTTTCTAGTGCAAACCACGTGCTGTTGACATTGGTGGCTTTGCTATCATTGATAAACTCAATGCCCTTGATGGTACCAACTTTCTCCATGCGATGTTCCAAACTTTCAAAAGTTTGCAATGCCTCACGGATTTTTTCTTTTCGGATGTCAATGGCGGTTGCGGCCATGCTTGCTGCCATACTATTGTATTGATTGTGTTTTCCTTTGATTGCAAAATCTTCAATGCTCATTTTCATTTCTTCGTTTTTCCATTTGAGATGCATTTGAGCATTGGTCAAATAGGATCCTTGTGACAGTTCTTTACTCATAGTAATGGGCGCTTTGATTGAATGGATGGGATAGTTGGTAATATGTTGCATGGTGATGGCATCATCCATGTTGTAGATGAATACATCTTCTTGTTGTTGATTTTTGGCAATGCTGAACTTGCTAGCAATGTAATTTTCCAGTTTGTAGTCGTAACGATCCAGATGGTCTTCAGTAATGTTGGTAAGCACAGCCACCTGCGGACGAAATGTTTTGATGTCGTCCAGCTGAAAAGAACTGACTTCTGCTATATACAATGGCCTTGGATCAACCGCTACTTGTCTAGCAAAGGAATATCCTATGTTGCCCACCAATGCGCAATCCTGTTCGGCGTGTTTACAAATATGGTAGGTCAACGCCGTGGTGGTGGTTTTTCCATTGCTCCCGGTGATGGCTATGACTTTACTATTGCCAATATATCGGTATGCAAATTCAATTTCGCTGATGATGCTGATGTTGGCAGACCTGATTTTCTTAACAATTGGTGCCTTCTCCGGAATACCCGGACTTTTCACCACTTCATTTGCATTCAGGATGGCCGATTCGGTATGCTGGCCTTCTTCAAATAGAATTGAATGCTCCTGCAATTCTAATTTGTACCGCTCAGTGATGGGCGATGCGTCACTTACAAAGACATCAAAGCCTTGCTGCTTGGCGAGTAAGGCTGCCCCTACTCCGCTTTCTCCCGCACCAAGAATGACAAGTCTTTGTTTCATTGTAGTTTTCTGATTGGTATTATTGAATGGTTTGATCGCTGTTGCCGTTGCAAGCAATTACATTGCAACAAACCAACACCGCTGGGTTTGGAAAAATGTTAAAATGGTTTTTCAAAAGCATAGAATTTAACGGGTTCGATTTAACAGGGTAAAGAAATTTTATATTTTACTTTATCTCAGTTTTAAGGTTACAATAGCCATGGCTACACAAAGAATCGTTACAATCCAAAATCGCACCGCAATTTTACTTTCATGAAAACCTAGCTTCTGGTAATGGTGATGTAACGGACTCATCAAAACACCCTTCTGCCTTCCCCATATTTTCTTTTGGTGTATTTGAAATAACTCACCTGAATCAACACACTCAGGTTCTCTACCAAAAACACCATGCAAAAAATAGGAATCAACAACTCTTTTCTTACAATAATGGCCAAAGCAGCAATGATTCCTCCCAGCGCCAGGCTGCCTGTATCTCCCATGAACACTTGCGCCGGATAGGAATTGTACCATAAAAAACCAATGCATGCCCCTACAAATGCCGCAATAAAAATGGACAACTCTCCCAGGTTCGGGATATACATAATATTCAAATATTCTGCGAATTTGATGTTGCCGCTGACATATGCAAATATGCCTAGACACACCCCAATAATTGCGCTCACCCCGGTAGCCAATCCATCCAAACCATCCGTAATATTGGCACCATTGGAGACCGCCGTAACAATAAAAATGACAATTAGGATGTACACCACATAGGTATAATCCTGTAAAGAAGCAGGTAGTAATTTGGCGTAATTGAATTCATGGCTTTTTACAAAAGGAATGGTGGTGATGACAGTCTTGGCATTGGTAAACACCCTTTTTTTGCCATCTACTGTAACTGTGTCGTATTGAGGACGCGTGCCTTTTTGATTGATTGCCATTTGACTACCGGTGTTTAGCACTTCTCTTTTAACCACTACATTAGGATTAAAATAGAGCGTCGCACCTACCACAATCCCCAACATCACCTGTCCAAAGATTTTAAAACGGCCAGCCAATCCATCATCATTTGATTTTTTGAATTCAACGCCCTTCTCACTGGCTCTTCTCTTGGCCCTTATTTTCAGGTAATCGTCTATAAATCCGATGGCGCCCAACCACACTGTGCACAACAGCATCAATCTGATGTACACTTTGTCCAAATTGGCCAATAGCAAGGTTGGGATGAGGATTGCCAGAATGAGGATGATGCCACCCATGGTCGGTGTCCCCTTTTTTTGCTGCTCTCCGGCCAGGCCTAAATCACGAACAGTTTCTCCCAATTGTTTCTGTTGGAGCAAACGAATGATTTTCTTTCCAAAAACAGTTGTGATCACCAATGACAGGATCAGGGCAAGCATGACCCTGAAAGTGATAAACTGAAACAATCCACTTCCAGCAAAGTGAACATTGTGTTTGGTTAACCACTGAAATAAGTGATAGAACATTTTTGGGTTTTTATTTATTTATTTTAAATGATTTGCATTTACTTTTCCAACAATGCAAACATCTCTTCCATTACTTTTTTATCATCAAAATCGTATTTCACGCCTTCTATTTCCTGGTATTTTTCATGACCCTTTCCCGCCACCAACACGATATCGTCTTTATCAGTAAAACTGATAGCGGCTTTGATGGCTTCTCTCCTGTCGGCAATTGAAATGCATTTTTTTCTGGACACTACATTGACACCCGCCTCCATGTCTTTTATAATATCCAACGGATTTTCATTTCTTGGGTTGTCAGATGTTAAAATCACTTTGTCACTATATTGGCAGGCCACTTCTGCCATGATGGGCCGTTTTGCTTTGTCTCGATTGCCCCCGCAGCCTACTACAGTTATAACCTTCTCTTCCCCTTTTTTTAAATTCTTAATGGTGGCCAACACATTCAACAAGGCATCAGGCGTATGAGCATAATCCACAATGCCTACAATGGCGTGCTGTGGACTCTGCATATAATCAAATCTTCCTTCAGCGCCTGTCAGTGTACTCAACAACTGCAACGCCTCATTTTTATCTTCGCCCAAGCAAGTAACGGCACCAAATACAGCCAATAAATTATAGGCGTTGAATTCACCAATTAATTTAAAATGAACCTCTGTGTCATTGATGGACATATGCAATCCAATCAAACTGTTTTCCAGGATTTTTCCTTTGAAGGCAGCCAGGGTAGAAAGACTGTAGAAGTATTTTTTAGCCACCGTGTTCTGCAACATGACCGCTCCTCTTTTGTCATCCGCATTGCTAATGGCAAATGTATTTGCCGGCAAGCCGTCAAACCAAGATTTTTTCACCCGGATGTATTCTTCAAATGTTTGATGATAATCAAGGTGGTCATGCGTGATGTTGGTGAAGAGGGCTCCTGTAAAATGGATACCACTGATTCTATGCTGGTGGATGGCATGGCTGCTGCACTCCATAAAAACATACTGGCAACCTGCATTCCTCATGTCACCCATCAATTGGTTGAGCTGAATGGCATCGGGCGTTGTATGGGTAGAAGCCACCGTTGCAGTGCCAATTTTATTTTCTACTGTGCTGATCAATCCGCACAACACCCCTTTGGCAGTGAAGTATTTCCACAATAAAGTAGCAACAGTGGTTTTGCCATTGGTACCGGTTACGCCAATTACCTTCATATGAGCAGAGGGTGAACCATAAAAATGATGAGCCATGATACCCGCAGCGATAGTCGTATTTTCAACAGCTACATAGGTCACATCAGCTTGTATGTTTGCTGGCAGTTGGTTGCAGATGATTGCAGTCGCTCCGTTTTGGAGGGCGGTTTCGATAAACTGATGGCCATCTGTAGTAGTTCCTTTGATGGCAATGAAGCAAGTTCCGGGAGACACCTTTCTGGAATCTGATTGCAGATCCTTGACATCAATATCCGTTCTTCCGCAGACCGATTGGATATTGACAGTATATAAAATCTCCTTTAGCATATTCTACAGCTCTAATTGAGCATTAATAAAATTTGTTGTCCTTTGCTATATGCAGAACCAGCGGCAATACTTTGACTAATAACACGTCCCTTTCCTGACACGACAGGTTTCAACCCTTTGTTCTCCAACAAAAAGATGGCATCCTTCAAGCCCATTCCTTTCACATCAGGTGTCACCAATGGCTGAGTCGTTTCGTTTGAAAAAGTATGAATCGACGCGTTGTTGCCTTTCAGATTGATGGACCTTAAATAACCGTCATTAATGGAATCATTGTAACGTATATCCATATACTTGAAAATTGAATGCAGGTCTTGCTTGATGCCCACATAAGTATATTGAGTGGTGTCCTTGGACGGCTGCACTTTGAAAGCAGGTCTATTGATAAAATGAGTATAAATCTGGTCACTGATTTCTTTGAATACCGTTCCGGACACATCGGCTCCGTATATTTTTTTGGATTCTTTACTATTTTGAATCACGACAGCCATGGTATACAACGGCTTTTCAGAAGGGAAAAAGCCAATGAAAGAGGCTTGATAAATTTTGTTGCCTTTATTGTAACCGGCATTGTTCAATGCAGTAACAGCAGTCCCTGTTTTGCCTGAAATAGAATAAGCACTGTCGAATAATACTTTATGGCCCGTTCCATGTGCACTGTCCACCACGGCTTTTAAACATTCCCTTGCCTGCGCCAGGGTGGCATCGCTGCAGATTTTTTCAACCAGCACTTGTGGTGGAATGTTTTTTACCTCCACGCCATAATCCCTGATGGCGCTTACCAAATATGGACGCATCATTTTACCATTGTTGGCAACTGCATTGTACAGCATGAGCATGTGCAAAGGCGTCACCAACTCTTCGTATCCATGTGCCATGAATGGAATAGTTGTTTTGCTCCAACTTCGATTGTTGGGTGTTTTGATGGTAGGTTTGGCGGAGGCAGCGACAATGTCAACACCCGTCATTTTGTTAAGGCGGAAATTTTCCAAATGGTTGGTCCATTTGAAAGGCTGGTTTTGATAATACTGATTGGCGAGTTTGGCGAAAGCAACATTGCTACTTCTTGCAAAAGCGTCTTTTATGGTAATTTCCCTTGATTTAACACCACCCTCGCAATCTACTTTAGAGTCAATGGTTACGTATTTGTCTTCTAACAGACTCAACAAAGTCACCAGTTTAAATATAGAGCCTGGTTCAGTTGCTTTTCCAATCCCGTAGTTCAGGTCTTCTGTATAGGTGCCGTCAGATTGAAGGCCAAGATTGGCAATGGCTTTGATCTTCCCAGTAGCTGTTTCCATGAGAATCACGGTGCCATGAATGGAATGGTTGTCAACCATCATTTTCATTAATGCGTTTTCAGCCACATCCTGCATGTAAGTATCGAGGGTCGTAATGATATCTTTTCCATTGATGGGATCCACTTCAGCCCCTTCTACCGGCAAGTAGGCTCCGGCGGCATAGCGCATCAATCGCTGACCCGACTCTCCTTTGAGTAAACTGTCATAGGTTCTTTCCAATCCTACATTTTTGGAAGAATCCATTCTGGACAATCCAATGGTTCGATTGGCCAACAATACATATGGATTGATTCTCTTGTCTCTGACATCGAATATGAAACCACTTTTATTCCTTCCTTGACGAACGAGTGGGAAATTCCGCAATTGCTTACACTGTTCAAATGAAATTTTTCTCTTGAGAAGGTAGTAGCGCTCTTTATTCGTGTAGGCAAGCTGTAATTCTTCTTTATATGTTTGGGTGGTTTTGTCCTGAAACAGGTTGGAAAGGCTCAGGCTCAATGAATCTATGTTGTCTTTGAAACGCTTACCGTCCTTTTCCCGCAACCCTTCCGCTCCAAAATCAATGTAAATATCAAAAACAGGTACAGAGGTGCTCAAAATATTTCCATCCTCACTGTAGATGCTGCCTCTTTCGGCATTGATGGGCATGTATTTCAAATGAAGACTGTCTCCCATCCCTCTCCAGTACTTTCCTTCTACCCGTTGAATGTAGAAAGCCCTGCCGAGGACCAAAAATCCCAACCCTATGATTAGGATAAAGCTTAAATAAACCCGCCACAATATGTCCTTCTTAATGTCCAATGGTTCCTTGATTGAGAAACTGTATAAAAAAATCTGTTCTGTTCAACTATTGTTGCACCGAAATGGAATCCGAAATAACCAAAGGCGCTTCTTTCAACTCATGCAAACCCAAAGGCTCCACCGCTTTTATCAACTCACTGGCTTTGCTTCTGAAAATCACTTCGCTCTTGAGTGTTTTATATTCGTATTCCAATTCTTTGATATTCTTTTCGCTTGCACTTATTTTCCGAATCAGCTTATCGGCATGGTGTCCATTATAGATATAGACCACAGCCAAAACCGATAGAAACAAAAAAAAAGGAATGTTCTTAACTATGGTTCGATAGTTGAGATACTTCTTCCAGTCTATTTTGTTGGTCAATCCTATGCCACTATTTTCTTGTTCTTTACTCATGTATATAAATGCAATCGCTATTTTTTTTCTGCTATTCTTAGTTTGGCGCTCCTGGACCGCGAATTCACCTTTCTTTCATGCGCTGTCGCTTCGATGGGCTTTTTGGTGATGATTTGTAAAGGCGAAGCCGGCCGATTGCCAAATACGTCTTCCTGGGAATTTTCCTCAACAGAGCCTTGCTTGAAGAAGTTTTTAACAATCCTGTCTTCCAAAGAATGAAACGTAATCACCGCCAACCTGCCACCTGGCTTCAGGACACCAACCGACTGCTCAAGCATCTCTTTCAATGAAGCCATTTCATCATTTACCTCTATTCTCAATGCCTGAAACACTTGTGCGAAGTACTTATTCGGATTTCCTTTCACAATTGAATGCACTGCCTGCTTGAACTGGTTGATTGTTTTAATGGGTGCAATGCTTCTTTGCAACACAATCGTTTTAGCAAGCGTCTTGGCATTGGTCACTTCTCCATACACTTCAAATAACTTATGCAACTGCTGTTCAGAAAAAGTGTTGATGATTTTTTCTGCTGTCAGCGATTGTCGATTGTCCATCCGCATGTCGAGTGTTGCATCAAATCGGATTGAGAAACCCCTGGAAGGTTCATCAAACTGATGACTTGATACGCCCAAGTCTGCAAGGATTCCGTCTACTTGCGTGCAATGGTTCACCCGTAAAAACTTTTGGAGATACCTAAAGTTTTGTTGAATGAATACCACCCTGCTGTCTGACGGCAAATTTTGTTTGGCCGCGATGTCCTGATCAAAAACAAAGAGCTTTCCGTTTGGACCCAGCTTTTCTAAAACCGCTCGACTGTGTCCCCCGCCACCGAACGTGCAATCCACATATATTCCATTCGGCAATATGTTCAATCCTGCTACCGTCTCTTTCAACAGTACCGGAATGTGATAGGCAGACGACTCATCTTGTTCCGCTGAATCCTGTATGTTGCTAGCATCCGCCATTGTTACCTGGTATTCGAATCATCTTTCTTGTTCATCACCTCATTGGCAAGTTTGCTGTATGCTTCTGCAGACATGGCATCAAACAGTGCCTGGTATTTTTGCTTATCCCAGATTTCAATTTTATTCACGGCCGATACCAGGACAATGTCCTTTCCCAAACCTGCATACTCCATCAGGTTTTTGGGAAGCAACAAACGACCGGCGCTATCCAATTCAATTTGAGTGGCCCCATTTAAAAAATAGCGTCTGAAATCTCTAACTTTAGGGTCGAAATCGTTCAACAGGCTGATGTCTTTGTAGAGGGGCTCCCAGCTTTGTAGGGGATAAAGGGTTAGGCATTTCTCAAAGCCCCGGTTGATCACAAAAAGGGCTTGTACTGCCTCCGGTAATTGCTTTTTGAAGCCCGATGGCAATAAAAAACGCCCTTTTGCGTCAATGGTTGATTCGTATTCGCCTATAAAACCTATCATCTACAAGGGTTTGG
>CAZCCN010000025.1:3339-15528 GCA_964497085.1 uncultured Ferruginibacter sp. | reverse complement strand
ATACAACCCTTTGGCGGGGCATACATGGTGTTGAGCGAAAGTAACTCTTGATCAAATTGTTGAAAGCAAAGATCAATTGATAGTTCGTTGGCGTACTCCTGAAATAAATTCGCGGCCGCTGCATATTCTTCCGCAGTGGAGACCATAATGTACTCGAGCATACTGATTGGCTTTGTTGGCAAGATACAATCCTGAAAAAATAAAAATAGCAGCCACGATTTTATACAGCTGCAGGGTGTCCCCCATAAACAAAACGGTCATCAATGCGGTGAATACCGGCTGTAAATAAATATAGGTGCCGGATACCGATGCCCCCAGTTGTTGAATGCCAAATGCATTAAACAAGTATGCCAAAAACGTACCGGCCACCACAATCATCACCAGTTCCATCCATTGAAGCGAATCAAATAGATGCCAGGGCGTGGCAATGGTTTCAGACCAGCAAAAAGGCAGCGCAATGAATACGCCCATGGTGAAAACTGTTCGAATGATGACAATCGGCGGATAGGATTTCATCAATGGCTTCACCAGAATAAAATAAAACGTATAGGAAATGGCATTGATGATGATCAGCACATCGCCGAGCAATACATCTATTGCGTGTGCATCCTGCTTTCTCGCCAGCACCAGGACAGATGCACCAGTAATGCCCAATATCAATCCAATGATTTTATAAATATGCAACGACTCCTTTAACAGCCAGGAAGCTATGAATGTAATGAGAATGGGCGTGATGAGCATCAACAAAGACGCATGAATAGGATAGGTGTAGGATAAACCTTTGATGAACAAAAGCTGGTTGATCACAATACCGGTGACCGCACACCATAGAAAGCGTGGCAAGTCTGATTTTTTGATGAATGCTTTTTGAGGTTTGAACAGAAACAATCCCCACAACAAAGCGGCGGTCACCACAATCCTGATTAGGTTGAGCCCAAAGGGTTTGATAAAACCCCCTAGAAACAATTCTTTGGCGCAAATCAGGTTCACCGCAAAAAATAAGTTGGTGCCTAACAGGGCCAGGTGCGCTTGTATGCTTTTTTTCAAATCAATTCATTTGATGGGAAATGGAACGTGGGTGCAAGTTAATTTTTTTGGATAGAACGTATACACAAAAAACAGCCCATTTCATCAATGGACTGTTCGTTTTTTACTAACCCAACCTGAATACAACGCCTGCTATTCAAATATGTTAATGAGAAGCCGGCTTTTTAGGCGGCTTGCATCTCTTTAATTTTTTCGCGAATCTTGGTTTCAATTTCATTGGCCATTTCTGGATTGTCAATGAGCAATTGCTTGACTGCTTCACGACCTTGTCCGAGCTTATCGGAATTGTAACTAAACCAGCTGCCGCTTTTTTGAACAATCCCTAGTTCGACACCCATGTCGATGATTTCGCCTACTTTAGAAATACCCTCGCCGAAAATAATATCAAACTCTGCTTGACGGAAAGGCGGTGCTACTTTGTTTTTCACCACTTTCACTTTGATGTGGTTACCAATGGCTTCGTCTCCATCTTTGATCTGTGTCATGCGGCGAATATCCAAACGAACCGATGCATAAAATTTCAATGCGTTACCGCCGGTGGTGGTTTCGGGATTGCCGAACATCACCCCAATTTTTTCACGCAGCTGGTTGATAAAAATGCAACAGCTGTTGGTTTTGGAAATGGTAGCGGTTAATTTTCTGAGGGCCTGACTCATCAAACGCGCATGCAAGCCCATTTTGCTATCGCCCATCTCTCCTTCCAATTCTCCTTTAGGAACCAAGGCTGCAACCGAATCGATCACCACCACATCCAATGCGCCGGATAAAATCAATCGGTCTGCTATTTCAAGGGCTTGTTCTCCGTAGTCTGGTTGAGAAATCAGTAAGTTGTCAATGTCAACGCCCAGCTTTTGCGCATAGGCGCTGTCAAAAGCATGCTCCGCATCAATAAAAGCGCACATACCACCCTTTTTCTGCGCCTCTGCAATTACATGTATGGCGAGGGTTGTTTTTCCGGAAGACTCTGGACCATAAATTTCCACGACACGACCCTTGGGCAATCCGCCAATGCCGAGTGCCACATCCAACCCAATCGAACCGGTAGAAATGACACCTTGTTCAATGTGTGTTTTTTCATTCATCATCATGACAGAACCTTTTCCAAAGTCCTTGTCAATTTTGTCCATTGTTAATTTTAGTGCCTTTAATTTTTCTGCGTTGCTCATGTTTTTCTGTTTTAAGTGATGTATCTAATGAATCGTTGTAAATATATAAGCGAAACCAAAGGTAAGGAGACGAATTGAGAATAACTAATAATTTTAGTATTTTTTGCTAAGTTTTTTATACTGCCGGTGAGGAGAAAAACAACGGTGTCATACAAGAAAACCCTCTAACAAATTGATTGTGAATTATTTGATAAGCTTTTGGACGGCGCTTTCCTGCACCACCACCGGGTATTTTTTTCTCAATTCCTTTACCCAGTTGGCCTCCAAAAGATTTTGATAATCGTTGATGACAGACCCCTTCGCCGATTCAAAATCGCGTAGCAGGCCCTTCGGATAGGTAGTATACAGCCGAACAAATGTATAGGTGCCGTCTTCATTGGCTTGTATAGATGAAAACTGACCGGCCTTGGGTTGAACCAAAAATGGAAACTGCGACAATTCATATCGGCCACTGTCTGCCTGCAGTTCATGGGGCTTAGCGGTTACGAGGGTTTGCCAATCTGCTCCCAGGCGCAGTCTTTCCAATGTTTCTTGTGCCGATTTTTCATTGGTACAGGTCAGCACCAACATGTCTGCACTTTCTTGCCAGGTATATTGAGAACGATGCGCCATAAAATAATTCCTGAGCTGAGTGGTATCAATCGCAGACATGGACCATACTTTCTTCTCCATGATTTCAAAGAGCAGGTTGCCTTCTGTGAATTCCTGCATTTGGTATTTGAAATCTGGATTGTGTGCTTCCAGGTGTTTTTTATAGTTCTCTATGATGGCGGCTTGGGTATATTGATCCCACAATGCCAGATTGGATTGATTGGATTGCGCTTCTTTATTGGAAGTGTAATCTCTTACAAAAACCAACCAGTCTTTTGCTTGCAAGGTTTCGTTGGTAAATTGAATAATCGGCTTATTGGCGAACGGCAATTGGTCAATATATGCTTGGTTGCGCGATTGCTTCACGCTGTCTGCGTATTGAAATAAAATATTTTTAGAAACATTGGATAGAATAGAAAAGCCGGTTTTTACTCGAATGGATGCGATGAATGTTTCTTTGCTGATGCGCATGCGATCGTCTTGAGACAATTGTTGCTTGAGATCAAACGAAAGCGCATCATCTGTGGCATCTGCTGTGATCGGTGTTACTTTGATTCGTTTCACGATGTGGATACCAAATGGCGTAACAAAAGGCTTGGTACAGGCACCATCCGTTGAAAGTCCGAACACTTCTTTTTCAAAAGCGTAGTCGTATTTACCCGGGCCAAATGCCGGCATTTTTCCTCCGGTTAGGTAAGTTGATTTGTCTTCGCTGTACTGGCGAGCGAGGGTTGCAAAGTCTGCACCTTGTTGAAGCAATCGCTCAACCGAATCTGCTTTCTGCTTCGCGGCATCCTTGATGGCTGCCGTGGCATCGGCAGGAATAGAAAACAAGATTTGTGCTACCTCCCACTTGCCTGGATGTGGTTGTTCGGACAGGACCTTAAACAAGTGCCAGGCCTTTTTAGACCGATACGGTTTAGAAACTTGTCCGGGCTTCAATTGATATACTATATTTTCATAGGCATAGGGCAAGGAGAAAACGGTTACATACCCCAAGTCTTTTAGTTGTATTTGCAAACGAGCAGCGATGGCCGCTTCGTCTGTTTGTGTGTTGGACAATTGATTGAAAGCGGTTTGAATCAGTTTGGCGGCCTGCAACGTGTCTTTGGGCAAAGCGTTGGAATCTACTCGTAAGAAAAAGTGCCATACATGTTTCACTTGCTGGCTTCTTTGAATGGCTTCCTGGTATAAGGCATGGTAAGTGGCTTCGTCTTTGAGGTAATTTTCTTCGATTTGCCGACGAAATTGATTCGCTTCTTCCTGCAAACGAGCGGCTGTATCCAGTCCCATGTCGGAGGCGGCCTGCACTTTTAATTTGAAATTGGCATAGAGGTCGATGTATTCCCTGATTTGTTTTTCTTTCTCTTTTTGCGAAGGCGGTGTGTTCTTATTGTAAGCCCTCAGGAACTCTGCCACCGAAACGGATTTTTTACCGTACCTGAAAAGCGTTTGGGCTTCTGCCTGAACCATTGAAAACAAAACAAATAAAACAAGAATGATTTTTTTCATGAACAGTGAATTAGGCAATGGGGTTATTTGGTTTGACTGGCGATTTTGGCTTGCAACAGATCATCAAACTGTTTCCAGGTAAGTTTTTTGCCAATGATTCTTTTTTCTTTGTCCAATAAATAAAGTGTGGGCGTTTGAATGACATCATACAATTGTCTGAAACTGGGTTTTTGCGCATCCGTTGTCCGTTGCTCCATCTCTTTGGTTTGATACGCATGTGTCCAATCAAACAGCTTTTTTTCTTTCGTGTATTGAATCCATTCGTTTTTTTTGTCGGGCTCGGACAGTACCGCAAATATTTTCACGCCTTTTGCTTTCCAGGAGGCCTGGTAAATGGAATCAATTCGGGGAATTTCTTCTTTGCAATGGCCGCAGGTAGGATCCCAAAAAGCTACCAGTACAAAATTGGCATTCAGGCTGTACAGGTTCACGGGTTTACCGGTTGAATCAATCATTTCCAAATCGGCCGCTTTCTCTCCCAGCAAATTGCTCATTTGCATGTAGGCTCTTCTGGAAATGGTTTCAAGTTGTTTCTCGTTCAGCCAGTTGCTCACTCCCTTGCTGTGGTATTTATTAAACAGGTGCACAAATACAGCGTCCTGGCCCATGTATTTTGGGTTGATGTATTCATCGGTCAGCCAATTCAGCAAAAACTTATACATCTCCGGGCAAGTGCGCGCCAGCAGCAATTTGTAGTCAAGGGCCTTGATGATGCTATCAGGCGCCTGGGGCATAATCTCTCTGTAATAGCGTTCGAGTTTGGGCAAAAAGAACGGCGTTCGGATGATGCGTTCGTCCATGAACGTTATGCCGTCCCAGTAATGGCGTTTGTAATATTGATAATTGTCGAGCGTATCCTGACGGGTGACCGGATTTTTAATAATGATCTCAGGCTCTTTCATGGTATTGAGGAAGAGCGCCATCATCGATTCAGGAGACTGGGCGATGATGTTTTCTCTGTAAGCATTAAGCGCTTTGTTGTATTCATTGTATTTCTGTTCGTGCAGCGCAGAATCTTTTTTAGTGGTCGACGCCATATAGGCGGTGCGCTCCTGTTGCATCAGCCCTCCTTTTTCATTCACCACTTTCTGATATTGCTGGAACAAAGCATTTTCGGTTGAACCCTGCACCACAATGTCCAATAATTTAGCCGAATCGGCTACAATGGTGAGTTGTTGTTCTTTGTTGATGAAAAAATCAACGCTTAAGTTTTTGCCCGGAAATACAATTGAATAGATGCCCCCCGGTAGCCTTCGGTCTCCTTTGAAAACGGCTACGCCTTTGCTGTTGATGTAGGTGGAATCTTCAATGTTGCGGTTTTTTCCCATGTAATAGGTGAAATACGCCAAGCCGGATTGATAGCTAGGTGTTTTCAATGTGACCGTAAAACCCTGCCCATTTGCAAAGGCCATAACCACAAAAAAAGACAGCAGTAATAAAGAATGTTTTTTCATACAATAAAATACAGGCAAATGTATCTAAAATACCCCGTTGTTGACGAGCGTGGAAGACAGGGGGCGTATAAAATTACAAATCATTAACAAATGATTTTTTGGGCATTTAAAGGTTAATTTTGTGCCGTGAGAAAAAAGAAAGCACACCCCTTATTAGAAAACATCCTCATTACAGATTATGCGGCCGAAGGAAAAGCGCTGGTGCGCCACGATGGGAAAGTGATTTTTGTTTCAGGGGCCGTACCAGGTGACCGGGTGAATATTCAGTTGGTCAAAAACAAAAAAGACTGGGCTGAAGGACGGGTAGTGTCGATGATAGAACCGGCAGCCGATCGCGCGACGCCCTTTTGTGCACATTTTGGCATTTGCGGTGGCTGCAAATGGCAGATGCTCCCATATGCCAAACAACTACAATTCAAACAACAGGAAGTACAACAAAACCTTCAGCGCATTGGTAAAATAAGTTTACCGGAAATCCTTCCCATTATCGGTTCCGACGCCACGGTAGCCTATCGAAACAAATTGGAATTCACGTTTAGCAACAAGCGATTTTTGACAGCCGCCGAAATGAATACGGATGATCCGGTGGCGGCATCCGACGCTTTGGGATACCATGTGCCACGGATATTTGACAAGGTGATTGATATTTTTGAGTGTCACCTGATGGATGGGGTAAACAACGAGATTCGCAACACCGTCAGGGATCTTGCCAAAACCCATGGATGGTCTTTTTACAACATCAAGGAACACACAGGCTGGTTAAGAAACATCATCATTCGGTATTGCAGCACCGGCGAACTGATGGTCAATGTTTGTTTTAACTACGATGACGAGGCAAATCGAAATATATTGCTTGCGCATTTGATGGAAAAAGTCAGCAGCATTACCACTTTGCTATATACCATCAATCCCAAATGGAATGACAGTATATATGATTTAACCCCTCAGGTATATCACGGCAAAGGATACCTGACAGAAAAACTGGAACAGTTCGAATTCATCATCAGTCCAAAATCTTTTTTTCAAACCAACACCCGACAAGCAGAAAAACTGTATCAAGTGGTTCGGGACTTTGCGGGCCTTTCCGGAAAAGAAGTGGTGTACGATTTATATTGTGGCACCGGAAGCATCGGCATCTTCCTGAGCCGGGGCGCCAGGAAAATAATAGGGGTAGAAGTGATCGAGGAGGCCATTGAAGATGCAAAAAAGAACGCTGCCCTCAACCATATTGAACACGCTCATTTTTTTGCAGGTGACGTCATCAAAATATGCAATGATGATTTTTTTGCAACACACGGCCAGCCCGATGTGGTGATTACAGATCCGCCAAGGGCGGGCATGCACGAAAAACTGGTGCTCAAACTACTGGAAATGGAAGCGCCTACCATTGTGTATGTGAGCTGCAACACCGCTACCCAGGCCAGGGATCTGTTGTTGTTGGATGAAAAATACACTGTAGAAAAAGTGCAACCGGTAGACATGTTCCCGCACACACATCATATAGAATGCGTGGTATTGCTCAGGTTAAAAAACAAAGATTAAGGTCTACCTTTATCATATGGAATTCAGAAACAGAATCAACGAAACAAGTCCGATTGTTTTAAACCTGATCATCATCAATGGCTTGGTGTTTTTTGCACAGGCCGCTTTTGGCGGATTGACAGACTTGAACGCGGTAAATGATTTGTTTGCCCTGCACCATTACAAAAGCGATGCCTTTCGGCCGTATCAGTTGATCACCCACATGTTCATGCATGGAAGTTTTTTTCATCTGTTGTTCAACATGCTGGGATTGTGGATGTTTGGCAACATCCTTGAAAAAGTATGGGGACACCAGCGCTTTCTCTTGTTTTTTATTGTTTGTGGTATCGCCGCCGGTGTTACACAGATGGTCAACTATGCGATCGATTTTCATCAGATTGATCGGATTGTTTTAGATTCCGCTACCATGAATCAATACCAGGAAGCCATGCGACTGAACTGTACGATTGGCGCCTCGGGTGCGGTCATGGGTGTGGTGGCGGCCTTTGGTTATTTGTTTCCCAATACACAATTGTTTATCATGCCCATTCCTTTTCCCATTAAAGCCAAATGGGCCATCACCGGCATCATCTTGCTCGATGTGTTTGGTGGCATATCGAGTGCCGCCAATGACAACGTTGCGCACTGGGCACACGTAGGCGGCGCATTGACAGGCTTGTTGATGGTGATCTATTGGAATCGAACCAACAAATCCACTTTTTATTAATTTGAATCATGGGCGAAGCAGACAGGTATATTGAATATAAAAACAATCGACGGCCCAAACGTTTTTTGTTGGGCCAGGACAACAATGCGCTGGTAGCCGTGTTGGCGATCAACATTGCTTGTTTCCTCATCCTGCTTACGCTTCAGGTGGGTTATTATTTTTACGAACAAACTGCTGTTCAGTTTAACGACCAAGTAATGCAATGGTTTGCGTTACCCAATCAATTTGTAAAACTTTCGGAAAGACCCTGGACCTTGATCACGTTCATGTTCGGTGAATCCAGCCGGGATTTGTTCCGGGGTGTAAGCAATATGTTGTGGCTATGCGCTTTTGGATATGTGTTGCAACAAATTGGCGGCAACAGCAAATTGGTAGCAGTCTATTTATATGGTGGATTGGCGGGTGGCCTTGTTTTTATCGGATCTGCATATGGGTTTACAGATTTTTCACCTGCAGCCCCCCAACTGTTGGGCGCGAATGCGTCGGTATTGGCAGTAGCCGTTGCCACCACCGCCCTGGATCCTGCTCAGCGTTTTTTTACGCATATCCGAAAAGGCATTCCGATTGGGGTATTGTTACTCCTGTACATCTGTATTGATTTTGGTACTACCCTGTCGATGGGATGGCCTACGGTTTTGTCTCACTTGGGTGGTGGACTGGCTGGGTGGCTGTTTGTTGTCTTGCTTCGAAAAGACATAGATGGCAGTCGGTGGATGAATCAATGCTATCAATGGGCGACAGAATTGTTTTTGCCCAATCCGGATGCACATCGGAAAGCTACCAAAGAAAGGGTTTTTTACAACCCAGGCAAACGAGCGCCCTTCCTCAAACAAAGCCATGTCACCCAACAACGAATAGACGAACTGCTGGACAAAATCAACGAAAAAGGATATTCGTTTTTGACAGATGAAGAAAAAGCTTTTTTAAAAAAGGCGGGCGAAGACGGAACGCTATAACAAATGCTCGAATAAAATATACCTGTAAGTATGGCAAAGCCCTTTGCTAGACGATTGCTCAAGATGCTGGTTGTTGGCGCCAATGTTGTTGCCTGTCTCCTGCTGTGGCTGGGTTGTTACGGCAACGAGTGGAGCCATTCTTATTATTGGATGATTGGACTCTGCACATTGGCAAGCCTGTATCTGTTGGTGGTGGTGGTGGGTTTTCTGATTGGTTGGTTATTCATACGGCCCGCTCTTGCCTGGATAAGCCTGGTGACCGTCATACTTTGTATCAAACCGCTGCAACAAGCTATTCCATTTCGGCTGGGCCATGCATTTGTTCCAAAAAAAGAGAAAGACCACATCAGGGTCATGAGCTGGAATGTGGAGCACTTCGATATCCTTGAGCACAAAACCCATCCGGAGAAAAAACAGGAAATGATTGACCTGATCAATGAAATGAATCCGGATGTGGCCTGTTTTCAGGAAATGGTTGCCAGCGATAGCGCGTTGCGCGCCATCAATTACCTGCCTGATTTTGTGTCGCAGTTGAAGATGAGTGGTTATTATTATTCGTACAATAAAAAGCTTGACTTTGATGCCAAGCATCGTTTTGGCATCATTGTGTTTAGTAAGTTGCCGATGGTTCACAAAGAAACCGTCAGCCTGGATCCCAACAATTACAACTCTATTTTTCAATATGTAGACGTCGTGAAAAACACAGATACCATCCGGGTGTTCAACATTCACCTGCAATCGCTGAAATTCAGCGCCGACAACATTCTCTATATTGAAGACCCCACCATGACCAACGAAAGAGACCTTGAAAAGTCCAAAAATGTATTGGCCAAATTCAAGGTGGGTTTTCTCAAAAGAAAAAAACAAAGTGATTTTATCAAGAATGTCATGAACCAAAGTCCGTATCCGTTGGTTGTGTGCGGCGACCTGAACGATGTGCCCAACAGTTATGCCTACCAAACCGTCGGAAAGGGGCTTGTCAACACTTTTGCCCAAAAGGGATCGGGCATCGGAAAAACCTTTGATGGCATTTCGCCCACGTTGCGCATTGACAATATTTTCTCTAGTCCCACCCTTGCGGTGCAGCAATTTACCACCATCCGAAAAAGACTCAGCGATCATTTCCCGATCGTGGCCGACCTGTCGATCGAAGCAAAATAGGGATGCGGGTTTTTGATGGTTGATTTTTTCATTCCCGCATTCAACATATCTTTGTAAGACAACGGTTCAAGAATAACCAGCCCTTTTCAACCATGCCATTATCTATCTACAATTCATATTCCAGGACCAAGGAAGTTTTTGAACCCATCACCCCAGGTTATGTAGGCATGTATGTGTGCGGACCCACCGTCAGCGGCGAAAGCCACTTGGGACACGCAAGACCCTATATCACTTTTGATGTGGTATACCGATACCTCACCTACAAGCAATACAAGGTTCGGTATGTGCGGAACATCACGGATGCCGGGCATTTCGAAGAAGAAGGCAGGGAGGCGGAAGACAAGGTGGGTAAAAAAGCATTGTTGGAAAAACTGGAGCCCATGGAGTTGGTCCAAAAATACACGAACCTCTTTCATTGGGCCATGAAGGAATTCAATTGCATAGAACCCTCCATAGAGCCCACGGCTACCGGACATATTGTAGAACAAATCAACATGATTGAAACGTTGATTGAAAAAGGATATGCCTATGTACAAAACGGGTCTGTGTATTTTGATGTAAAAAAATATGCGGCATCACATGAATATGGAAAATTAAGTGGGCGGGTGTTGGATGAATTGCAGCATGCAGAAGCCCGCGACCATTCGACTCGCGCCTTAGAAGGACAGGAAGAAAAAAGAGACCCGGCCGATTTTGCTTTGTGGAAAGCAGCGCCACCCGAACACATCATGCGCTGGACAAGTCCCTGGGGTGAAGGCTTCCCGGGATGGCATATCGAATGTTCGGCCATGGCCACCAAGTACCTGGGCGCAACTTTTGACATTCATGGCGGTGGAATGGATTTGTTGTTTCCACATCATGAAAGCGAGATTGCACAAAGCACCATTTGCAACCATTCAGCTCCTGTAAAATATTGGATGCACAACAATATGATCACCATCAACGGCCGGAAGATGGGGAAAAGCTATAACAATGTGATCAAGCTCACAGAATTGTTCAGCGGCAACCACCCGTTGCTGGCACAGGCTTTTCATCCGATGACCGTTCGGTTTTTTATTTTACAAAGCCACTACAGAAGCCCGCTGGATTTCAGCAGCGATGCGCTGGCTTCATCCGAAAAAGCATTCAAGCGTTTGTGGGAAGCCCATGAAGTGTTGAAAAAAATATCGGTGCCCGAAAATCAAACCGCGACAGATGTGGCACTGGAAACCAAAGTGAAGAATTGGTTGACTGAAATGGAAGCTTTTATGGACGACGATTTCAGCAGTCCGAAAGTATTGGCCAATATGTTTGAATTGGCACCGATCATCAACTCCATCAAAGACCAGCTGATTCCAATAGACGCACTCAGCAGCGACACCCTGTTGCTCATGAAAGAACGCTTTGTGGTTTTCTTGGAAGATATTTTTGGATTGCGCGGAGCAGAAGAAGGAAACCACAAGCTGCTGCAATCCGTCATGGACTTGTTGATTGACATTCGTAAAGAAGCAAAGGCCAAGAAAGATTTCGCTACTTCCGATAAAATCAGGGTACAGTTGACCCAAATGGGTATTCAGCTAAAAGATGAAAAAGATGGCAATACCAGCTGGGGGCTGGCTTAACGGGGCCATTCAATCAAATCGATGATTTCCTGCAAATACCGCTGGTCCACTTCGTCAAAATGCTGAAGGGATGAATGGTCTGCATCCAATACACCCACCACTGATCCGTTGACAAGAATCGGCAACACAATCTCCGATTTAGATAAACTACTGCAGGCAATGTGCCCTGGAAACTGTTCTACATCCGGTACAATCAATGTGCTTTCGGTAGCCCAGGCAGTTCCACAAACACCCCTACCCTTTTGAATGCGTGTACAGGCAACCGGTCCCTGAAACGGACCCAAAACCAGTTCGTTGTTTTGAACCAGATAAAATCCCACCCACAGCCAGTTGAATTGTGCTTTCAACGCTGCAGAAAGATTCGCCAGGTTGGCGGTCAGATCGGGCTCTCCCGCCAGCAACCCTTTTATTTGAGGAATCAAGGACTCATATTGTTCCTTTTTGGTTCCTTGT
>CAZCCN010000025.1:0-3329 GCA_964497085.1 uncultured Ferruginibacter sp. | reverse complement strand
ATACAATGATTCGGACATATCAGATGGTTTTCAGTTTGTCTGCAATGAGGGCTGTTTCGAATCCTTTTTGCAACAAATACGATTGCAGCTTTTTTTTCTTGGTAAAAAGATTCTTTTCCGAACGCAAGGAGATCAGCTTGTCGGAAAAAAGTTTGTCCAGGGTGTGGTGATAATCTTCCTCCTCAATCGAGGACAATGCTTTTTTGATGCAGTAGTCACTTACCTGGCGCTGCTTGAGTTCGTATTTTATTTTAGATTTTCCCCATTGTTTCATTCTGAATTTTCCGCCCGCAAACGCAACCGCATACCTTTCTTCATTCAGGTAATTTTCTTCAATCATCTGGATCAGCATGGTCTCTACTTCCTCTTTGTACAAGCCAAAGCTATAGAGCTTTTCTTTCACCTCCCGGTGGTTGCGTTCCTGGTAAGCGCAATAGTTCCTTATTTTTTGAAGGGCCTTGTCCAAGCCAATGTGTAAGGGCTGCATAGTCAGTGGGTAAAGGTAGCACAAACAACGGCATTCCCAGAAAGGATGGCAGCAAAAGACCAACTTTAAAACGCTGACATCCAGGTGTGTAAAAATCAAGCAGGGATGAGGAGAAATATCTTGGTTTCATTACGGGCAATCTTTTATCTTTGGCACCTATTAAATCTTGCTTATGAAGTTTATCGTTTCCTCTTCGGCTTTGCTGAAACAACTCCAACAAATCAGCGGTGTCATCAATACCAATACCGTGTTGCCCATCCTGGAAGATTTTTTGTTTGAAATTGACAAAAACAAACTGACCGTGGTGGCCACCGACCTGGAAACGGTGATGAAAGTGCACCTGGATATTGAAGCCAAAGACAGCGGAAAAGTGTGTATCCCGGCCAAGATTTTGATCGACTCCCTGAAAAACATTGCGGAACAACCGCTCACTTTTAATATTGACAAAAGCTTTGGCGTGGAAATCACCAGCGACAATGGTAAGTACAAGCTGATGGGTGAAAACCCGGATAACTTTCCGCGCGAACCCAAAGCCGATGATGCCAACAGCTTTACCATGAGTTCGGCTGCCTTGGTTACAGCCATCAACAAATCCATCTTTGCCGTAAGCAACGACGACCTTCGTCCGGCCATGACAGGCGTATTCTTTGAGTTGGATAAAAAAGGCATCACCTTCGTGGCCACCGACGCCCATCGATTGGTTCGGTACACCCGCAAGGATGTGAAATGTCCGCAAAAGGATTCTTTTATTGTACCCAAAAAACCATTGAACCTGCTGAAAGGTTCTTTGCCTGATAACGAAGATGTGTTGACTATTTCATACAACAGCAATCACCTGTTCGTGGCCCATGGGGGTACAGAATTGGTGTGTAGGTTGATTGATGCAAGATTCCCCGATTATAAAGTGGTCATCCCTACAGACAATCCCTATAAAATGGTGGTGAACAAAAGCGATTTCCAAAGCGCCTTGCGGAGGGTAAGCGTGTTCAGCAACAAGAGCACCAATCAGATTGCATTGAACATCAGTGGCAACAAATTGCAATTGGCCGCACAAGACGTGGATTACAGCAACGAAGGAAATGAAAGAATGGGCTGTCAATACGATGGTGAAGATTTGCAGATTGCCTTCAATGCCAAGTTTTTGATTGAAATGCTCAATGGTGCCGAAACAGAAGAGATTGTCATGGAATTGAGCACCCCCACCAAAGCTGGCATCATTAAGCCCAGCGAACAAGTGGCCGAAGAAGAATTGTTGATGTTGGTGATGCCATTGATGTTGAATAGTTAATCAACCATCAAAGAACAAATAACATTCCAAACGATGCGCCACCAAACGCATCGTTTTTTTTGTTTACATTTATACTCAGTATACAAACCGATATGCTACACGCCCTTTCAGTTTATTTTTCAAGTATCTCAAGCGCCCACCGATCGATGATCCTGGCAGGCGGCCTCGGTTTGTTCTGGGTGCTTGAGTGGGTTGTTCCGCTGTGCCGGTTTTCATATTCAAAAACCAAACATGCGGGATTGAATCTCTTTTTTACCCTCACCACCATCCTGGTTAATTTTTCGCTGGCCTGGCTGTTGGTGGCTTGTAGCGATTGGGCTGTGCACAACTCTTTTGGTGTATTACAATGGATGAATGCTTCTGTAGGATTGAGCGTACTCATCGGTTTACCTCTGTTGGATTTGGTAGGCGCTTATTGGGTACACTCAATCGAACATAGAATAAAATTTTTGTGGAAGTTTCATATGGTTCATCATGCCGACACCTACGTGGATGTAACCACCGCTAACCGACACCACCCCGGTGAATCTTTGCTCCGCGCGGGTTTCACTATATTGGCAACTTTGTTGGTGGGCGCGCCTGTTTGGTTGGTGCTGTTGTATCAAAGCATGAGTGTGGTGGCGACGCAGTTCAACCATGCCAACATCCAATTGCCTCAATGGATGGACCAGATGCTGGGCTGGGTATTGGTGACCCCAAATATGCATCGAGTGCATCACCACGCGTTTAGGCCACACACAGATAGCAATTACGGAAATATTTTTTCATTTTGGGACCGGCTTTTCGGAACCCACAAACACATGTCTGTAGAAAACATCGAATATGGTTTGGATGTGTTGGATAAAACCAAGCACAATGATTTTTCATATCAGCTGGGTCTTCCGTTTAATAAAAACATCAAAATAGATTATTGATTCATATGAAAGTTTCGGCCTTTATTCCTGCGCGTTACGGTGCCACCCGATTTCCGGCAAAGCTGATGCAACCATTGGGTAACAAAACAGTGATTCGGCAAACCTACGACAACACGGTAGTCACTGGCCTGTTTGATGAAGTGGTGGTGGTAACAGACAGCGACATTATTTTCAATGAAATTGTACAGCATGGCGGCAAGGCCATGATGAGTAAAAAAGAACACGAAAGCGGCAGTGATCGAATTGCCGAAGCTATTGAACACTTGGATACAGACATTGTCTTGAACGTGCAGGGCGACGAACCTTTTGTGGACAAAGAAACCTTGCAGAAACTTTTATCAAGCTTTTCGAATCCAGCAGTACAAGTGGCCTCTGTCATGAAGCCCTTTGATAATCTTTCGCTCATCCAAAATCCGAATTATGTAAAAGTGGTGGTAGACAAGAACATGCGGTCGCTGTTGTTCAGCAGGAGTCCGATCCCGTATCTAAGAGAACAATCTTTCCAGCCAACCTATTATGAACACATCGGCATTTATGCTTTTCGTAAACAAACCTTATTGGCTTTTACCTCCTGGGAAATGACACCCTTGGAACAGGCCGAAAAAATTGAATGCCTGCGGTATTTGGAAAATGGGATTCC
>CAZCCN010000024.1:9102-15795 GCA_964497085.1 uncultured Ferruginibacter sp. | reverse complement strand
TCTTTTTACAATACGCTCTGCTTGCGCCTTTACATCATTCTCATAGCTTCTTACCACCCAGGTATAAGAAAGTTCCCAAAGTGATATCAGAACCAAAGCGATGGTAAAAAACCAGACTAAACCTTTCAGTTTCATGTTAATGTGCTTTTAAGTGTTGTATTTTTTAAGGGGGCAAAGATACGTTAAAATACCATTGAATAGGGAGGGGTTTTCAATTTGGTTTTGTGGATCCTTAAATATATATAAATTACTGATAAACAGCATATTGTAATCAATGGAATGAAGTTTAAAAGGTTTTACAGGTTACAAACGTTTCACAAGTTTCAAAGCTTGGGAAGGTTCATGTTGCCTAAGGATTTAATAACTACTTTTGTTCCTCACAATTGGTTACCATGCAACTATCTTCTTTATTACAACGATTCAATGAGCCTGAAACCTTGAAAATGGCCAAACTCGGAAGAGAATTGAGGGCGCAGGGAATTGATATCACCGACCTGAGTTTGGGTGAACCGGATTTTGATACGCCCGAGCATATCAAAGAAGCTGCCAAAAAAGCGATTGATGACAATTACAGCCATTACACCCCTGTGCCGGGTTATTTGGAAGTCAGGCAGGCTGTTTGCGAAAAATTGTTAAGAGATAACGGTTTGGCCTACACGCCTGAGCAAATCGTGCTCAGTACGGGTGCCAAGCAAAGCATTGCCAATGCTGTTTTAGCCATTGTTGACCAAGGCGATGAGGTAATCATTCCAACCCCGTATTGGGTGACGTACAGTGAAATTGTAAAGCTGGCAGGAGGTAGGCCGGTGATGGTCAAGACAAAGTTTGAGGATGATTATAAAATAACGCCCGCCCAGTTAAAGGAAAACATCTGTTCCAAAACAAAGTTGTTCATGTTTTCTTCTCCCTGCAATCCTACCGGTGCTGTATATACGAAAAAGGAATTGGCTGATTTGGTGTCAGTCTTTGAGCAATATCCGGATGTTTATATCATGAGTGATGAAATTTACGAGTATATCAACTATGTGGGTCCGCACGAAAGCATTGCGCAATTTGAATCGGTGAAAGACAGGGTGGTACTCATCAACGGATTGAGCAAGGGATATGCCATGACAGGATGGCGAGTGGGCTATATGGCTGCCCCGTTGTCGGTTGCCAAAGCATGCGAAAAGTTGCAGGGTCAATTTACCAGTGCCACCAATTCCATTGCGCAACGTGCAGCAATTGCTGCATTGACAGGCAGTATGGAGCCGACTCGGCAAATGCTAGAAGCCTTTGTAGCTCGCAGAAAAATGGTATTGGATTTATTAAAAGATATCCCGGGTGTTTTGTGCAATGAACCTGCGGGGGCGTTTTATGTTTTTCCGGATGTGAAATATTATTTCGGCAAAAAAACAACCCATGGCGAAACCATACGCCATGCCGATGATTTGTGTATGCATTTACTCAACCAAGCACATGTATCCACCGTTACCGGAGCTGCTTTTGGTGAGCCCAATTGCATTCGCCTTTCTTTCGCAAACAGCGTCGAAAACATTGAAAAGGGTATTCGAAAAATCAAGGATGCGTTGGCATTGCTGCGTTAACGGTTAGCCAGGGCGAGGATTTTTTCGTGTAGAGCAATCACCTGAGGAATTAGCAAGGTTTCCTCATTGTTGAACAGGAGCATATCGCATCGATTCATCTTTTCATCCTCGTTCATCTGCCTTTCCATGATGGATAATACTTTTTCTCGGGTGGTATCATCTCTTTGTATCACGCGTGCCAATCTGGTTTCTAACGCGGCCTGTACGCCAATCACATAATCAAGGTGTACTTGGGCGTTGCTTTCAAAAATCAGGGCTGCTTCTTTGATACAGTAAGGCGCTTGTTGACGGCTCATCCAATCATTGGCATCGGCCATGGTGAGGGGATGAATGAATTGGTTCAACAAGTTCAATCGTGATGGATCGGAAAACACTTTTTCAGACAGGTATGCTCTGTTTATGGTGCCACCTGCGTAGCTTTCTTCACCAAACTCCCGAACCATAAATGCTTTGATTTTCGGATCTTCATTCATCAGTCGTTTGGCCGCTGCATCTGCATAATACACCGGTACACCCAATACTTCAAATATTGCTGCTGCAGTGGATTTGCCGCTTCCGATGCCGCCGGTTAAGCCGATTTTTAACGCCATCACTGTAGTGATTAGGAGGGGGTTACTTTTTGGTATCCGCTGTGGATTTGTTCACGTTGGCCGTCCATTCCATGCTAATAGCCGTTTTCTCAATCTTAATGTAACTGCCCGGACTCGTTTCAATGGAAAGGGTGTCGTCGTCATTTACTTTTTGAATGGTGCCGTGAATACCAGCAATGGTCACAATTTTATCACCTTTTTGCAAGTCATTGATGAATTGCTTCTGTTGTTTGGCTTTCTTCGCTTGGGGGCGAATCATGAATAACCACATTACAAAAATCATCAAGCCCATCAGGATCAATGTGCTGGTGCCGCCGCCTTGTCCGCTTGGATCTGGAGTCATCAGAAAAAAAGTAAGTAATTGCATATAGTTGTTGTTTATTATTGAGAATGTTTATTCTTCTTCTGTTTTGCCAATGACGGTACCCTTTAACAGCAATTCAGGAAACTCAGGCGACGCATTGGAAGTAATTGAAATGGCTTTGTGTGCTTCTCCTGGCTTGTGTTCACTGTTGAATCTGGCCTTGATGTATCCAATTTCACCAGGCATGATGGGTTGTTCGGGTTTTTCTGCAATGGTACAGCCACAGCTCGCCTTGGCGTCAATGATGACCAATGGATTGGTGCCAGTGTTTTTAAACCTAAAATTGAACAAAATCAATTCGCCTTCTTTGATGGTGCCAAAGTTGTGTACAGAGTCGATGACCTGAACCGAGGTGGGTGCTTTCAGCGCCGTTTCATTCAAGGTTTGGGTATCAATTTTATCGCTTTTTCGAATGTCACATCCAACCAAAGCGATCGCAATGAAAAGGGTAAAGAAAAAATGTTTCATAAATAATATGAGGTTATTTATAAAGTACTGTTTTTATAATGCTTCTTTTGAATTTTATTGTCTGCCATCAATTCTTTGTGAATGTTGTCCAGCAAGCCATTTACAAACTGACCACTTTGGGGAGTGCTGTAGGCTTTTGCCAGGTCAATGTATTCATTGATGGTTACTTTGGTGGGTATGGTTTCAAAAAAAAGAAATTCACACACACCCATTTGAAGCGATTCTGTCGGCATCCCAATTTTTCAACTTGGGCTTGATTAGGTCTAAGGTGAAAGATTGTTTGTCCAGCACTGTCCTTAAGAGGTCATTTGCAAAATCAGCCTTTTCTTTGGTTAGTATGGAGCCGAATGAATTGGGAACTGGTTTGTTGAAGTAATTCAATACGAGTGTCTGCATCAGTTCTGCATCGTCGTCCCAGTTCATAAAGTGCTCCTCCAAATGCAACACAAAATGTTCGTTGGGCAGCAAGAGGTCTGTGAAAATAAAATCTAGGATTTTTTTCTCGGATTTTTTTTCTCTGGATTGTTCTTCAATATATTCTTGGTAAAATTCGGATTGAACCAGGTCGTTGTATATTCTTTTCAACAAGTCTTGATCAATGAGGTGTTCGAATTTTCCTTCTTTGATGACCTGTTTAAAACTGTTGTCTTCCAGAATTTTCCACAATAGTTCGTTGCCAGAAATCTTGGTGTTCACCTGTAAATCGGTAGCAGTGGGAAGGTGTTTGCTGGCTTTTTGCCGGGCATCAGTTTCGGCAAACCGGGCAATCTCTGTGATAAAATAAACCAGGTAGGAAAATAAATGGCGGCTTTGGTCGATCTTTTTGCTGAGAATGGCCTCCGGTTCACCCGTTTGGGTCTCCCCACTCATACTGTCGATAGAGTAGAGGGTTTGCATCACTTTCACCCGGATATTTCTTCTGCTGATCATCTACAAGAGCTTTTTAATCCGCTCAAAATTAAGGATTTATTGTATCCAACCTGCTTTTCCTCCACAATTATTCTCAAAGTGAAAATTTGTCTTGTTCCACCATTATTTTACTGCCATAGATGGCAAAAAAATGTCAACTATTCATGTTGAATTGCTTTCAATCGCTTTGGTACAATATTCGCCTACCTTTGCGTACCCCATTAGGGATTAATATTTTACAACAAAACAAACTATACAACTATGGCAAAAAAGTTAAACATTACTCCTTTACACGACAGGGTAATCGTGAAACCTGCTGCGGCTGAAGAAAAAACTGCCGGCGGAATCATCATTCCAGACACTGCTAAAGAAAAACCACAAAGAGGGATCATTTTGGCTGCCGGTCCTGGCAAAAAAGACGAGCCTGTAACGGTAAAAGCTGGAGACACCGTTTTGTACGGTAAATATGCGGGGACTGAAATCTCCATTGAAGGAGTGGATTACCTCATCATGAGAGAAAGTGATATCCTGGCCATCGTGTAATGTAGGAAGGTGGATTCATGCCAGTCTTTTTTAAATCATCATTATTAAAATCATTAAATCGTTTTTTATATGTCTAAACTAATTTACTTCGATATCGAAGCAAGAAACAAAATGAAAAAAGGTGTTGACACACTTGCCAACGCAGTGAAAGTGACTTTGGGACCTAAAGGTCGGAACGTAGTCATTGACAAAAAATTCGGAGCACCCCAAGTAACCAAAGATGGTGTGACCGTTGCCAAAGAAATTGATTTGGAAGATCCCATTGAAAACATGGGTGCCCAGATGGTGAAAGAAGTGGCTTCTAAAACTGCTGACATAGCCGGAGATGGAACTACGACCGCTACGGTGTTGGCGCAAGCCATTATCGGAGAGGGATTGAAGATGGTGGCAGCTGGAGCGAATCCAATGGATTTGAAGCGTGGTATTGACAAGGCCGTTTCCTTGGTGGTAGAAAACTTGAGGAGCCAATCCCAAACAGTGGGCAATGACACCAAAAAGATTCAGCAAGTAGCGACCATCTCAGCCAACAACGACGAAACCATTGGCAAGTTGATTGCCGAAGCCTTTGTGAAAGTAGGTAAGGAAGGAGTCATCACAGTAGAAGAAGCAAAAGGAACGGATACGACTGTTGAAGTGGTGGAAGGAATGCAATTCGACAGAGGTTATGTGTCTCCTTACTTCGTAACCAACAGCGAAAAAATGGAAGCTGAATTGCAAAATCCTTACATCCTGATTTATGACAAAAAAATCAGCGCCATGAAGGATATTCTGCACATTTTGGAAAAAGTGGCTCAAACCGGCCGTCCATTGTTGATCATTGCCGAAGACCTCGAAGGAGAAGCATTGGCGACATTGGTGGTAAACAAACTGCGTGGCACCATCAAAGTGGCAGCGGTGAAGGCGCCTGGTTTTGGTGACAGAAGAAAAGAAATGCTTACCGACATTGCGATCCTGACAGCAGGCGTGGTGATCAGCGAAGAGCAAGGATACAAATTGGAAAATGCCGACCTGACTTATTTGGGTCAAGCAGCTTCTGTAACCATCAATAAAGACAACACCACCATCGTGGGTGGTAAGGGTAAGAAATCTGACATCACCGCCCGTGTCAATCAAATCAAAGCCCAGGTGGAAAACACCACCAGCGATTACGATCGTGAGAAACTGCAAGAACGTTTGGCCAAATTGGCTGGCGGGGTAGCGGTATTGTACGTAGGAGCTGCCACTGAAGTTGAAATGAAAGAGAAGAAAGACCGTGTGGATGATGCATTGCATGCAACCCGTGCGGCCGTTGAAGAAGGCATTGTGCCAGGTGGTGGCGTGGCTTACATCCGTGCCGTATCCAGTTTGGATGCCAAAGTAAAAGGACAATTGGAAGACGAGCAAACAGGTATGCAAATTGTTCGTCGTGCCATCGAAGAGCCCATTCGTACCTTAACATCCAATGCAGGCATCGATGGTTCGATTGTGGTACAAAAGATAAAAGAAGGAAAAGGTGATTTCGGATTCAACGCCAGAACAGAAAATTATGAAAACCTGTTCAAGGCAGGGGTAATCGATCCTACCAAAGTAAGTCGAGTGGCAT
Source organism: uncultured Ferruginibacter sp. (assembly GCA_964497085.1). Taxonomy (GTDB): domain Bacteria; phylum Bacteroidota; class Bacteroidia; order Chitinophagales; family Chitinophagaceae; genus Ferruginibacter. The sequence continues at coordinate 9,753 of CAZCCN010000024.1, read as the reverse complement.
TGGAAAATGCAGCTTCGATTGCAGGTATGTTGCTGACCACCGAATGCGTAATTGCAGATAAACCCAAAAAGGAAGAAGCACCCATGGGTGGCGCACCTGATATGGGCGGCATGGGCTACTAATCAGCAAACATGTAACATTCAAATCCCCGCAAGCGCGGGGATTTTTTTATGGTTTCACATGAATGTTGTTTCCAAATATTTTGCGAAGGGAATCAAGCACGAGCGTTGAGTCGGAAAAGGGTTGGGTAATGCGCATCTCTATAAAAAATCGACCAGTGTCTTGCTGAGTCAGCGCAACCTTGTGACCGAAGCCGGATAATTTTTGAAAAGATTTGGCAGCGCTGCTGCTGTCGCCAAAAGTTTTCAACACGATATTCATGAAAGTGCTGTCTGGTTGTATTCCTTTCAGGATACTATCCTTTGTAGGAACCGGATCGGTGGCGTGCATGGTCAATTGGGTGGTGTCTGCCTTGGGGTTCTTGTCTGCAGCGGGGTTAGAAACATTGTAATAGAGGTAGAAAAAAATCAGTAGGCAAACCACGGCAAAAATCAGCAGCAGAGGCACCCATTTGGTTTGTCTTTTTTCTTTGCTCACAGAAGAGAAATCAAAATCACTGTTTTCCTTGATGACCGAAGTGTTGAGTTGTTC
>CAZCCN010000024.1:660-9092 GCA_964497085.1 uncultured Ferruginibacter sp. | reverse complement strand
ATTTTCCTTCTTGTGTCTTTCTGAGTACGCCAATTCCTTTGATATACAATGGTTTTCCAATTTGTAAGAATTGCTTGGACAAGATGGTATAGGATTCAAGATCGGAAGCCGCTAAGGACCGGATTTTTTTGGTTTCTGTAGCAATGGTGTCTACCAGTGATTCGTCTTTAGGTTCTTTTTGGTTGCACTCAAATCGGATGCTGTCCGGCGGAAGATCGCTTTCTGATGGTTGATCCTCATTTGTAAAATAAAAAGTGCCAATCTCCTCAAGACTGAGTCTTTTGGTAGCGTAGAGGTGTTTGACGAGTAAGGGTTCAATTTTCATATGATCAATAAGCCAATGAGGTCCTGCAAGATATTCAATTTATCATAAAACATTTAGGCCTAATTCTTGTAAATTTGTAATATGCTGACGGAAAAGGAGATAGCATTTATGGCCCAATGGGAATTGGTGAGGGATGCACAAAGCAGCTTTATCAGTAAGTTGGTGAGGGGTTTGCCAATGGCTATGTTTTTTGGACTACCCATCATTGCTTCCATTGCCCTGGTGTATTTTTTATCCCCCGAATGGTATTCAAAGATTTCGCAACAAGCCAATCACTCCACACTCGTGGTGTTGATTGCCGTTTTTATTTCTATTTTGTTTTTCTCTTTTATGCGTATGCATTTTAAATGGGAAATGAACGAACAGTTATATACTGAACTCAAATTCAAACAAAATCACCAAGATGTTAAACCATAAACATGCAAGTATGAAAATCCCCAACATTTTTTCTCCAGTATTTTTATTGCTGCTTACAGTGGCCCTGTTTTTTTTGGCCAGCTGCATGAAAGCGCCCAAATGCCCGTATTCACAAAGTAGCAAAGTGGCTTCCGTGGCAGAGGTGGATTCCATCAAAAGATACCTGGCAGCAAATAGCATCACCAATGCCATTCAAGATTCCAGCGGGGTGTTTTACATCACCAGCAATTCGGGACAGGGCTCCAAGCCAGATGTCTGCAGCTCTATATATATCAATTATAGTGTGTATCGTTTTGGATACCTCACGCCTTTCGACAGCAATAGCACCCCTACGGGTTTTGCTTGTACCTTGGGTCAGTTGATAGACGGGGTTAAGAAAATTGCTGCCAAAATAAATGCAGGTAGTTCCGTAACCATGTTTATTCCGCCATCATTGGCTTATGGTGCCACTGAAATGAGGGATGGTAATGGGATGGTCATTTTGCCTGCCAATTCCTATTTGAAATTTCAAATGACTTTGTTGTCCGTTCAGTAATGCAGTCTCTTTCGAAGACCCACTCAAAATCATTCCATTGAGCCAAGAATCCATTTCTGTTTTTGACATGTTTAAGATTGGGGTAGGGCCCAGTAGCAGCCATACATTGGGGCCTTGGCGTGCGGCACAATTGTTTACAGATTCCCTTCAAAAAAAAGGTCTGTTGGAAAAAGTAAAGGGGCTAGAGGTGTTGTTGTATGGTTCACTCGCCAAAACCGGTAAGGGGCATGGCACCGACATTGCTGTTCAATTGGGTTTGAGTGGAGAAGATCCTGTCCGATTTGAGGTGGACAACATCGGCGCCAAAATTGAAGACATCCAGCAAATGAAAAGGCTATTGCTGGCTGGTGTGCATGAAATAGAATTTGTTCCAACCGATGACATTGAGTTTTTATACAGCGAATCACTTCCTTATCATCCCAATGCGCTTAGTTTTTTAGCAACCTTACACGATGGACAAACCTTGTCTGAAACCTATTACTCGGTAGGGGGTGGCTTCGTGCAACAGGAAGGCATTTCGGATTCGACTCTTCAGCCGGTGACACTCACTTTCCCCATCAACACCTCAGAAGAGCTGTTGCATTGGTGTCGGACAACGGGCTTGAGCATTGCTGAAATTGTGTTGGAGAATGAAACCGCCTGGAGGACGGAATCAGAAACCAAAGAAGGGCTGATGGAAATATGGCGGGTGATGAGAGAATGCATTTACAAAGGTTGTCATACCAAAGGTTTTTTGCCGGGAGGACTGGATGTGAATAGAAGGGCTTTTGACCTCAACAAAAAATTAATGAAGGGGCATGCGTATTCTAATGTGGATGAATGGAAGGAGCAAATCAAAACGGGTGGGCAGCAGTTTCCTTACATCCTGGATTGGGTCAGCTGTTTCGCGCTGGCCGTAAATGAAGAAAACGCTTCGTTCGGTAGAGTGGTGACCGCGCCAACCAATGGGGCTGCCGGTGTCATCCCTGCGGTGCTGATGTATTATATACTTTTTTGTGACGGGGATACCAACGATAAAATCGCCCATTTTTTACTGACCGCTTCCGAAATCGGCAGCATTTTTAAGAAAGGTGCGACCATCTCTGCTGCGATGGGTGGTTGCCAAGCTGAAATAGGTGTGAGCAGTGCGATGGCCGCTGCCGCCCTCACCGAATGCATTGGCGGCACACAAAGACAGGCATTGATGGCTGCCGAAATTGCCATGGAACACCACTTGGGTTTGACTTGCGATCCAATCGGTGGATTGGTGCAAATTCCCTGTATTGAAAGAAATACGATGGGGGCGATCAAAGCCATCACAGCCAGTCAATTGGCGATGCAGAGTGCACCGGATTTTGCAAAAGTGAGTTTGGACGGTGTCATCAAAACCATGTGGGACACTGCTTTGGATATGAACAGCAAGTACAAAGAAACTGCGGATGGGGGATTGGCTGTCAACATCCCCTTGGGTTTAAGTGAGTGTTAAACTAGATGCCATATTTTTTCTTGATGGCTCGATCGGCTTCTCTTTCTTTGATGGTATTGCGCTTATCGTATAATTTCTTTCCTTTCCCTAGTCCAATTTCTACTTTCGCCAATCCTTTCTCGCTGAAGAAAATTCGGATGGGAATAATGCTGTAGCCTTTCTCTTTTATTTTAGATTCCAGTTTTGCCAATTCCCTTTTGTTTAATAGCAATTTTCTTTCTTGCAGGGGTTCGTGATTGCTCAGGGTTCCAAAAGCATATTCTGAAATGTGCAGGCTTTTGATAAACAATTCGCCCTGATGGAATACACAGTAACTGTCATTGAAACTTACCTTGCCTGCCCTCAACGATTTGATTTCGGTTCCGGCCAGCACAATGCCCGCCGAATAGGTGGCTTCAAAAAAATACTCGAAATGTGCTTTGCGGTTAACGAATTCCAAGGGTTGAATTTTTGTAAAGGTACGGACTGCTGCAGAATTGTATTTTCAGTAAATAACCTAAGGAAACAATGATTGACCTGGCGATGGTATAAAAAAGAAAACCAGGGTAGACACCCCGGTTCGTTTTTAATCCGTACCCTATGAAAACTGACGCGAATTTATAGACCCCAGGGTATAAATTCAAATTTATTTGTCGAATCTTGATGAGCGGTATGTTACACGGACGATTGCAGCCAGTGGTGTTTAATGGTTATGCAAGCCACCGGCTTCACAATCTTGGATAGGATTGGTTGAGAATCAGTTGTTTGAGGGGTTAGCCTTTGAAAAGCACCAGCAATCGGGCAATTTTCTCCTTCATTTCATGCCGGTTGATGATGAAGTCCAAAAATCCATGTTCCAGCAAGAATTCACTGCGCTGGAAACCCGGAGGCAGGTCTCTTTTGATGGTCTCTTTGATGACCCTGGGGCCCGCAAATCCAATCAAGGCGTCGGGTTCGCCGCAGATAACATCTCCCAACATGGCAAAAGAAGCGGTGGTGCCACCAAAAGTAGGGTCGGTGCACAAAGAGATATAAGGTACTTTGGCGTCACTCAGTTGTTTGAGCTTGCCAGATGTTTTGGCCAATTGCATCAGTGAGAAAGCACTCTCCATCATTCGGGCGCCGCCACTCTTGTTGATGATCATGAGCGGGATGCGGTGTTCGATGCAGTAATCGCAGGCGCGGGCAATTTTTTCTCCCATCACACTGCCCAGGCTTCCGCCGATGAATTCGAAATCCATGCAAGCCACCACCAAATCGTTCTCTAGTACTTTGCCATGGGCAACGGTGATGGAATCGTGGATGTCTGTCTTGGCATAGGTTTCTTCCAGTCTTTTTTTGTAGGGTTTCAAATCCACAAAACCCAGCATGTCTTTGGACCTGATATTGGCAAACAATTCGGTGTATTCGTTGCTGTCAAACAAAATTTCGAAATATTCATTGCTGCCAATTCTATGGTGATGATCACATTTCGGACACGTGAATGTATGTTCCGCTAATTCGGAGACAGTGCAAGTGTATTTGCAGTTGGGACATTTCTCCCATAGTCCTTCAGGGGCGTCCTTCTTGTCTTTGGTAGAAGTGAGAATGCCTTTTTTGATTCTTTTAAACCATTTGCTTTTACCCGATTCGTTGTTGGAATCGTCTCCTGAAAGGGTTGCATCAAAATCTTCTTCTAGTCTCATGTGCAGGGTTTAAAGTATGTTAAACAGTATAAGCCCGAATGAATGGTTAAGCAATGGTGATGGTCTTATCCAAGTATACATCCTGAACAGCATTCAGCAATTCAATACCCTCTTTTAAAGGTCTTTGGAATGCTTTTCTGCCCAAGATCAATCCCATTCCACCCGCACGCTTATTGATCACAGCAGTGGTAACTGATTCTGCCAAATCAGATGCGCCTTTGCTTTCTCCGCCACTGTTAATCAATCCTACGCGACCCATGTAGCAATTGGCTACCTGATACCTGGTTAAATCAATCGGGTGATCACTGGATAGTTTGCTATACACCAATGGAGAAGTTTTGCCATGCTTGGTAGCATTGTATCCGCCATTGTTGGTAGGAAGTTTTTGTTTAATGATGTCCGCTTGCAATGTAACGCCCAGGTGATTGGCCTGTCCCGTTAAATCGGCTGAGGTATGATAATCCACACCGTCTACTTTGAATCCGTTGTTGCGGGTATAACACCACAACACGGTGGCCATGCCCAATTCATGCGCCATTTCAAAAGCGGTGGCAACTTCTTGCAATTCGCGTCTGCTGCTTTCGCTGCCCCAATAAATCGTAGCCCCTACTGAAGTAGCCCCCATGTTCCAGGCATCTTTGATTTGTCCAAACATCACTTGTTCATATCGGTTGGGTAAGCTCAAAAATTCATTGTGGTTGATTTTAACCATCATGGGAATTCGGTGTGCGTATTTCCTGCTCACAATTCCCAGGACGCCGTAGGTCGAAGCCACGCCATTGCAACCGGCTTCGATGGCCAGTTTTACAATGTTTTCCGGATCAAAATAGATGGGGTTTGAAGCAAAGGAGGCCCCTGCACTGTGTTCGATGCCCTGGTCAACCGGAAGGATGGAAACATATCCGGTGTTGCCCAAGCGGCCATTGCTCAACAATCCCTGTAAGCTGTTCAATGTTTGATTACTGCGGTTGCTATTCACCCAAATGTCTTCTACATGGGTAGGTGAGGGCAAATGGATTTGATCCTTTGTGATGGTTTTACACTCATGGTTCAACAAGCTGTCGGCGTCTTTGCCCAGTAATTCAATGATTGTAGCAGACATAGTAAAGGGGTTTAATATTTCTGCAAAAATAAGGAACTGACAGCTTTTCTGTGCAGGAATGTGGATTATTTGCGCTCGGCAATCAATTTTTGGAAATAGGAGGGCGCTTGCAGCAAATGACTGCCATACCAGCTGAACATTTCTCCATCCACCAACCGGATCTTGCATTCGGGCAATTGAGCGCTCAGTGCTTGTATATGCTTCTCTTTAAAAGGGTAAGGTTCACTCGACAACAGAACCCATTCGCATCTGCTTTCTCTGATTTGTTCAACCTCAATACACGGATACCTGGATAAATGTGAACAGACATTCTGCCAGCCGGCTTTCTCCATCATATCGCTGATGAACGTATCACCACCTACCGTCATGTATGGATCTTTCCAGATTATATAACAGGCAGGTATTTTGGGTAAATCCATTTGAAGTGCTTCAAATGCTTTTGAAATCGACTGAATGCAATGATTGGCTGATTCTGTTTTGTGGGTAAGGTTGCCAATGTCTTCCATCATCCGGTATGCATCGGTCAGGTTGTTGACATCGGTTACCCATACTGGAAAATGCGTCGCCAATGCCTCCACTTGCTCCCGGGTGTTTTCTTCTTTGTTGGCGATGATCAAGTCGGGTTGCAATGCCATCACTTTTTCGAGTTGAATGTTTTTGGTGCCTCCCACAATTGTTTTGGTTTTTCTCCAAGTTTCAGGATGGATGCAGAATTTGGTAATGCCGATGGTTTCTGTTTCCAACCCCAACGTATGCAGCAAGGCTGTTTGAGAAGGAACCAGGGATACGATCCTTTTGGGTGGATGGGGCAATGAATGCGATGAAGTCAACAGCATATGCAAATGTATGTTCAATACGATGATTCGATCAAAAGAGATAGATAAAAAAAACTCACCACGAGCGGTGAGTTTTTGGGCAACCAATTTTTTCAGTTGGTTTTTTAGGTGTTGGATCGGTTTTTTCATGCCTTCATCGCTTGGTTGAGCATAGGCAGGATACTGGATGGTTTGGTTTTCATAGGAAATCAATATGTTGGATGTTTTGGATCGAATGGAAAGATTGAATCGTTGGGCATCCCTGACTTCTGAAGCAAAGATGGGTCGGATCACTCGTTTGTACAAGCGCAATACTGCCCTTTTTTAAGCTTGATGTAATTACCAGGCATATCGTAAGTAAACCATAAATCGATCAGTACACTTACGAAAGCGTACAGCCGTAATTCTACGAAAAAAGACAATGGAGTGAATCAGGGTAATAAAAAAAGCTGCACCAGGGATGCAGCAATTGATTGTAGACTAAGGCTATCGATTATTTAGATAAACTTTGTATGATATCATATTTGGTGACAATTTGATACAGTCCACTGTCGTCCTTGCTCAAAATGGCACCGTTTTCTTTGTTGATGTAGTTGCTCAATCTTTCAACAGGCGTATCGAACCCAACTTCGGGATAAGGCTTTTCCATGACAGTTCTAACCGCAGCAGATTTGATATCAGGGTTGTGCAGCATCCTGTCGAACAATCCGCTTTCAGAGATGGCACCCACATTATGTCCGTTCTCAAATACGGGAATATTTTCTATATCGAATTTTTTCATCAGCTCAATCGCTTCCAGAATACTTTGATCAGGGGACAGGCTCACGAGCTTTTGGCTTTTCCTGGCACTAATGATGTCTTTAAATGTTTTCACATCCAGGAAGCCTCTTTCCAGCATCCATTCGTCATTGTATACTTTTCCCACATACCGGCTTCCATGATCGTGAAAAATACAGACCACCACATCGTCTTTTTTCAATTGGTCTTTTAACTGAAATACACCTTGCAAACAACTTCCTGCGCTGTAGCCGCAGAACATGCCCTCTTCTTTGGCAATGCGACGGGCCATGACAGCGCCGTCCTTGTCGGTCACTTTCGTAAATGCATCAATCACACTCATATCGTAATTCTGCGGCACAAAATCTTCTCCAAACCCTTCGCTGATGTATGGGTACACTTCATTTTGATCCAATTCGCCGGTTTCAAAATATTTTTTGAGTAAAGAGCCATAACTATCTATTGCCCATACTTTGATATTTGGATTCTTCTCTTTCAGGTATTGTTCGTAGTGGGCCTGTCTGTTGGCTAAGTTGTCATATTGATTCACGTACCATGAGTTGGGTATTTCAGTTGCCAGCCTTTTGGATACAGAATAATAAGAACGGGGGTCTTCGGGTTCTACGTTGGTCGGGCACACAATTACTTCTGCACCTACGGCTTTCAATATGTCTACTTTTTCCTTGGATTGCTTATCGGTGGTTGTGAAGATGCAATGATAGCCTTTCACACAAGCAGCCAATGCCAGACCCATGCCGGTGTTTCCGCTGGTACCTTCAATGATGGTGCCGCCTGGCTTGATCTTGCCTTCTTTTTCGGCCACTTCAAGCATTTTCAATGCCATCCTGTCTTTGATGGAATTACCAGGATTGAAATATTCCACCTTGGCCAAAACGGTGCAAGGAAGGTCCTTGGTAATTTTGTGCAGTTGAATAAGCGGGGTATTGCCAATGGCATCTAGAATGCTGTTTGACCACATATAGATTACATTTTCGGCCAAAGGTAATGATTTTCAATGCTGACAACCTATTTTCTTCCATTTCGCCTGTTCAGTGATTGTGCTGAAAAAGGACCCTTCTTTATCGATTAATCCTGCAATACTTATTATATTCGTTTCGCTTGAAAAATTTCCAATCTTTCCATCGATACAATGGAATCTTTCAGGTGTATAACCGAAATGATTAAAAACAATTCATCTGACCCTTCTCATCGAAGTGGGGCATTGCAACGGGTACTAGGTGTCACGAGTGGCATCATGTTGGTAGCTGGCATTATGATTGGTTCGGGCATTTTTAAAAAAATTGCGCCCATGGCTGCATCCGGATTGAGCGA
>CAZCCN010000024.1:0-650 GCA_964497085.1 uncultured Ferruginibacter sp. | reverse complement strand
TTATTGGCGCTTGGATTGTGGCAGGAATCGTAACCATGTTAGGGGCTTTTACAATCTCAGGACTGGCCGAACTCACCACCGAATCGGGTGGAGAGTATGAATACCTGCGCATCATATTTGGCAACTTCATTGCCTTTCTTTTTGGTTGGTCAAGCTTTACCATCATCGGGAGTGCTTCCATCGCAGCCATCGCTTTTATATTTACCCAGTCTGTCAATGAATTGATTCCAATTGCGAATCCTTTAACGAGTTGGAGCCATTTTTCCATCGGAGCACTCATCTATCCTTTTTCTAATGCAGGAATCAAAATAATTGCCTGCATCATGATTGTGGCCTTGACATGGGTAAACTATAGAGGTACCAAAAAAGGAGCCATCCTCAACAACGCCGTTACCTATCTTAAAATTGCGGGTATTGTTTTGCTAATCGTACTCGGGTTTTATTATTTCTGCTCACGCGAAAGCGTACATGCCTTCAGCGGTTCTTCTAGTATTCCACTGAAGACAAGTTTTTTTGGCGCTTTTTTTGCCGCTATGCTCAGTGCGTTTTGGGCATATGATGGCTGGCTGAATGTTTCTTTTGTATCGGGCGAAATCAAAAATCCCACCAAGAATGTTCCGATTGCCATCATCAGCGGTGTCTCCATTGTC
>CAZCCN010000023.1:0-15978 GCA_964497085.1 uncultured Ferruginibacter sp. | reverse complement strand
TGCCTTCTTCTGAATGAAACAACTGTTCCACAAAAAAATCCCTGGCAAAATGATTGATGATGTAGAGACTGTCGGCTGTCAATTGCTGGGCTTTGAACTCCGGACTCGTTTCTGTTTCCTCAATGGTTACATTGTATTTATTCGCCAGCCAGCGAAGGGTTTCTACATAACTGTATTTTTCATGCTCCATCAAAAAACTGATGGCGTTTCCGCTTTTGCCACAGCCAAAACATTTGAAAATTTCTTTGGTGGGAGACACCGTAAAAGAAGGTGTCTTTTCATTGTGAAAAGGACAGTTGCCCAAATAATTGGCACCCCTTTTTTTGAGTTTGATAAAGCTCCCCACGATATCGATGATATCGATTCTGCTTTGAATTTGTTGTATGGTTTCCTGGCTAATCAAGGCTGTAAATGTACTTTTTTTTACGGGATTGTGGTGGGGTTTCTGACAGTAAAAGCCCAAAATCAGCCGGTCTTCCTTGAAAAAAAAGCCTGATTGTTTCCGCAATATCAATAATCAATATCTTTGGCCCTTAAACCATTCAACCATGAAGAAACTTGTTGCTTTTTTCCTCTGCGCATTGGCAGGATTATCAACGATGGCCCAAAACCTTGATCAGATTAATGACATGATGGATAAGGGTAAATTCAGGGAAGCCAAAGAGGCAATTGACAAATACCTGCAAGACCCTAAAAAAGCCAACAATGCAGAAGCCCTGTATTTCAAAGGCAGGGTGTACAACTCCTTGTCTCGGGACAAATCTGCACAGCCCTCCGAGTTGTTTGGTCTGAGAAGCGATGCCTTTGATGCTTTCAAAAGAAACCAGGAGTTGGATAAGAAAGATGTGTTTATGTCATTGGAAACACACACTTCTTATTTGGATTTGTATTTGGGGATGTATGATTTAGGGGTTCAGGAATTCAACAATAAAAATTATGATGCCGCCTTCAATGCCTTCCAGAAAGCGCTTGAAATTGAAGCCTATACATTGGCTAAAAAATACACGTACAGTCAAATCAAATTCTCTGCACTGGACACTTCATTGGTGATGAACGCAGCCGCTGCCGGTATTCAGGCCAAAAGAGAAGACGAAGCCATGCAGCAATACAAAAAAATCACCGACGCCAACGTGTCTTCTGATGATTACAGAGATGTGTATGTGTTGTTGGCAGAATACTACAACAAAAAGAATGATGCAGCCTCTTTACAGGCATTGGTTGAAAAAGGCAAGCGTTTGTTCCCCAAGGATGATTATTGGGCAGATGTGGAAATCCGCGCGGTAAGCAAAAATGGGGATAAGGATGCCCTGTATGCCAAGTACGAGTCCATGCTGGCTCAAAACCCTTCTAGCTTTCTGCTTGCTTACAATTATTCCATTGAAATGTACAATGATCTGTATGGGAAAGATGCAAGAAAGCAAGGCAACCTGGAATTCAGCAACAAGCTGACTGAATCCATCAAAAAAGCCATTGCACTCGAAAAAAATGACAACACCGCCACGATGCTGATGGCCAACCACCTGTTCAATATGTCGGCTGACTTATTGAATGCATCCAACAATGTAAAAGGAAATAAGCCAGATGATCTAAAGAAAAAAGCTTCCCTGAAAACGGCTGCCACCAAGAGTATGGACGATTGTATTGTATACTCAGAATCGGTCATGACATACACAGAGGCATTGCCTGAAAAATCGAATGGACATAAAGCCAATTACAAAATAGCCATGGCTTACCTGAGTGATATTTACAACATCAAAGGAAACAAAGTAAAAGCCGCTGTTTATACCAAGAAAAGCAAAGAAGCGGACAAGTGGTAGTTTTTCTGCAAAGCAGAAAAACTAAGTTCAACGTTGAAGGTTTAACGTTTAAGGTTGAATGGCAAAAGTTTCTATAAATACCACGTTGAACCTGAAACGATTGGAACGTTGAACATTAAAAAACCCTGCCATCGGCAGGGTTTTTTAATTAATCCCTCTTCCCCCTCATCATCCCGCCGCGGCCGCCGCCGAACATGCCCTGCATTTCTTTCATGGGTTTGATTTCAATGTCCTTGGGAAGTTCAAATTCTTTGTCGTTGATATTACTGGTCAGGTCTACCTTGGTAACTTCCACTTCCATTCTTCTGCCACGAGGCATATTGGCTTCGTATCGCATCACAAACCCATCAATTTTGTCTAAGCCGTTCAAAGCGCTGCCCATCATATTGCCACCCATCATGCCCATACCGCTGAATCCGCCTGTAGAGGCCAGGTTTTGCATTTTAAATGCATGGGTATACCACACCGTGGTGGTGTCTTTTCTGCCCAAGAATCGGGTGGTGATTACATAGGCTTTGGTGCAAGCATAGCCGGCGATTTTTTTGGTTTCGGTGGTATAGCTGATATTGACCTCGGGTTCGTAATTGGCTGGTTGGGCAGGCCTTTTGGCAGCAGTTGTGTCTTTTGCTCTTCTTTCGCGCATCATGCTGTCTCGCTTTTGCTGCATTTCCACTTGCTCGGCATCCGTGATGTAAAATCCCATTTTATTGCCCATCATTTCAATGATGGTGGTGGTGCGTTTTTGGTCATTGTCCCTGAAAATAGTGGATCGGCCCATTTCAGATTTGATCTGGGTTTTTACGAGGTTGCTTTTCAGGTAAGTGACGAATTTAGTTTCTCCGTCCATCATGTTTCTGAAATTCATACCGCCGGGTCCTTGCCCCTGGCTGTTCTGCAGGTTTTGCACGTCTTCTTCTTCGGGCGCAATCACATTGGTGGTTGTGTTGATGATGGCTTGCTTCATCAAAGCTGGTTGGGCGAAAGCTGTTGCCGAAAATACAATGAGAACAAGGGATAGAAAATGCTTCATACTGTAAGTTTAGTGGGCAAAAATAACAAGTCTGTTCCTGCCAACCTGCAGCCGATGGGTATTTCACAGAATTTTACCATATCCGTTTCTGTGAAAAACCTGTGCATAATTTAAGTGACGTAGCCCTGAAATGCCCGAAAATGCTGCATTTTAAACGGTATATTTATGTCTGTCCTGCAAGGAGCGCGGGAACAGGTGTTTGGCTCCAAATGTTTAAAAATTAGTGCACCAAAATCCATCATTTTCACGTAGGTTTGCCGCCTTAATAAAAATTTGAAAAAGTGCGTTTAAAGAGTTTAGAAATAAAAGGATTTAAAAGTTTTGCAGATAAAACCGTGTTGAATTTCGACGAGGGGATTACCGGTGTGATTGGCCCTAACGGATGCGGCAAAAGCAACATCATCGATAGCATCCGCTGGGTGATTGGCGAACACAAAATCAGCAATTTGCGTAGTGAGAATCTGGAGAGTCTGGTGTTCAATGGAAGCAAAACCAGAAGCGCAAGTGGGCTGGCTGAAGTGAGTCTTACGTTTGAGAATACCAAAAACTTATTACCAACCGAATTCAATACGGTTACAATAACCCGCAAGTATTACAAAAGCGGCGAAAGCGAATACCGCCTCAACGATGTTACCTGTCGATTGAAAGACATCCACAATCTCTTCATGGATACGGGGGTGAGCACAGATAGTTACGCCATCATTGAATTGGGCATGGTGGATGACATCATCAAAGACAAGGAGAACAGCCGTCGCAAAATGCTGGAACAAGCCGCCGGCATCACCATTTACAAAACCCGCAAGAAAGAAGCGAAGCTAAAACTCGATGCAACCGAGCAAGACTTAGCACGTATCGAAGACCTGTTGTTCGAAATCAACAACCAGCTCAAGAGCTTGGAAAATCAGGCCAAGAAAGCCGAGAAGTACTACGAAATCAAATCCGAATACAAAGAAATCAGCATTGAACTGGCGAAAGCGGCCTTGGAAGGATTCAACATCACCTATCGCGATCTGAACCAGCAACAACAGCAAGAGGTAGACAAACGGATTGAGCTGGAAACCTCCATCGCCAAAGAAGAAGCAGCGCTGGAACAGGAAAAGCTTGCTTTCATAGAAAAGGAAAAGGCCTTGCAACAAATGCAACAAGCCTTCAACGAAATGCTCGACCAGGTTAGGGCCAAGGAAAATGAAAAAAGTTTGACTGCCCAACGCCTGCAACATTTGAAAGAGCGCCAGCAGAGCTTGGATGAATTTTTGTTAAAAGCAGCGGGTCAACTCAGTGGTTTGAACGAAAGCATTCAATTTACCGCCAAGCAAATCACAGAAGAAGAGGGCAAGTTGGCAGAATTGGATAATCAATTGCAAACCCTTCAGCATACCGTAGAAGAAAAGCGAAAAGTATTTGACGATCAGCGCAGCCGCATTGATGCCCTGCGTTCCGAAAACCAGGCCATTCAGCGCAATCAGTTTGATGCAGAAAAGAAAGTGGCGGTGGCTGATACGTCTATTCAAAATATCCAGCGTTCCATAGCGCAGTTGCAGGAAGAGAAAGCGCAGCGCAGGGATCAGATCCAGCAATTGGAAGCTGAGCGCAAAGAGAAAGAAGCAGCCTTGGCGAAAGCCAAAGAGACCTTGCAGCAATTGCAAGACCAGCATGAATTCACAAAAGAGCAGATCCTTCAGACCCAGCAAGTGCTGGATGGTTTGCGCAACAACCTGGCCGAAGAAAACAGAAAGCTGGACGCCAAGAAAAATGAACACGATTTATTGAAGAGTCTGATAGACTCCATGGAAGGATATCCCGAAAGTGTGAAGTTTCTTCACAAAAACGCTGGCTGGAATCATGCAGCCCCTTTGTTATCGGATATCATTTATGTCAAAGAACAATACCGCACGGCTGTTGAAAACGTGTTGGAACCTTACCTGAATTATTATGTAGTCAACAACCTGCAGGAAGGTTTGCAGGCGGTTCATTTGCTGGATGAGCACAAAAAAGGGAAAGCCAATTTCTTCATGCTCAACCGTTTCGGTTCTCTTGAAAGCATTCAGCAACCTGCCGGTACCATCAAAGCATTGGATGTAGTGGAAATTGATGCGCAATATGCCCAGTTGGCTCATCATTTACTCGGCAACGTATTCATTGCTGAAAATGAAGAAGCATTGAACGATACCAGTGCAGCCATCATACTGGAAAAAACCGGTAAATATGTGAAAGGAAAATACGCCCTCAGTGGCGGTAGTGTGGGGTTGTTCGAAGGCAAGAAAATCGGCCGTGCCAAAAACCTCGAAAAGCTGGTGTCTGAAATTGAGGCCCAAACATCCGTGGTGAATGAATTGAAAGCCACCATCGAAGCCAAACACAATGAGGTGATTGCTTACAATACGCAGTTGAAAGAGAACGCCATTCAGCAAACTCAGCAAGAGATCAACCAGCTCACCAACCATGTCTTTGCATTGCAAAACAAAACAGAGAACCTGTCACATCTGGATACCACTGCCACCGGCAGAATCGGCGAATTGGAGCAACAGCTCCAGGCCAACCACGATGCCATTGCCAGCACCCGGGAGGAATTGGAAAAATGCAACCAGCAATTGCAGGAATTGCAGCTCAACATGCAGTTGGTGGAACAGGCGTATTCATTGGCCGAACAAGCCTACAACGAATCTACCCAGTCTTTCAACGAAGGGAATCTGCAGTTCACCAAACAGCAGAGCAAGCTCAGTTCGTTGAAGCAGGAGCTCGAATTCAAGTCCAATCAATTGCAGGATTTGTCTGGTCAGGTAGATACCAGCAAAACCCAGTTGGAAGAAGCGGCCGCCAGCATTCAGGAAACTGCCGATTTGCTGAAAGAGCTCGAAACCTCGCTGGTAGAAATGTTGCAAAACAAAGCCGCCGAAGAAAAATCATTGAACGAAGCCGACCAGGCTTATTATAATCTCAGAAACGAACTGGCCGAAAAAGAAAGTGAATTGCGCCTGAAACAAAAATCGAAAGAAGGCATTGATCATTTGTTGAACGAAATCAAAGACCGGTTGACCGATTTGAAATTGCAATTGGCGGGCATGAAAGAAAGGTTGCATGTGGAATTCAAAATCGATTTGGATGCCATCATCGATGAGCCGCGTACCACCGATACACCACTGGAAGAATTGCAGGAGAAGAACGAAAAGATGCGCAAACGCATTGAGAACATCGGTGAAGTGAATCCCACAGCCATCGAAGCGTATACCGAAATGAAAAAGCGGTACGAATTCATCCTGGAACAAAAGAATGATCTGGTGACGGCTAAAGATAGTTTGATGCAAACCATTCAGGAAGTGGAAGCCACGGCCAACCAGCAGTTTCTGGATACATTCAACAAAACCAGGGAAAATTTCCAAAAAGTGTTCAAGGCCCTGTTTACCGAAGAAGATACTGCCGACATGATCCTGGTGGATCCGGATAATTTGGCTGAAACTGGTATCGATATTGTAGCCAAGCCCAAAGGCAAGCGCCCCAGCAGCATTGGACAGTTGAGTGGGGGAGAGAAAACCCTCACTGCCACGGCTTTGTTGTTCGCCATCTACTTAATCAAGCCCGCCCCTTTCTGTATTTTGGATGAGGTGGATGCGCCATTGGATGATGCCAACGTGGGCAAATTCACCAATATGATCAAGCAATTCAGCGAAAATTCTCAGTTCATCATTGTTACCCACAACAAAATGACCATGAGCGCTGTGGATGTGATCTATGGAGTTACCATGCAAGAAGCTGGGGTGAGTAAGTTGGTGCCGGTGGATTTTAGGAGCCTGAATTAGCGTCTTCGACGCGTTGATTTAAAACGTTCAATGTTCAACGTTCAAGGTTTAACGTTTATTTGAAAATAATAACTACGTTAAACGTTGAACCTTAAACCTTAAACCTTAAACCTTAAACCCCGTTCTCAACTCTCTAAACTCTCTCAACTTCTAATCTTCGCACCTTCCCAGCCCTACACTTTTTCTTTTACAAGCTCAAGGAATCAATTTTCTTCACGGATTTTTTATGATGCCAGATGAAGCGCCTGCGGCGCGTTGAATTAAAACGTTCAACGTTCAAGGTTCAACGTTTATTTGTTGAAAATAAAAACTACGTTAAACGTTGAACCTTAAACCTTAAACCTTAAACCCCGTTCTCAACTCTCTCAACCTCCCTCAACCTTACTCAACAGACTTACTCAACACTCCAATCCTTCCACCGCCGCCTGCTAAAAAAACCGCGGTGCCATTTTTGGCTTTTCTGCATACGTGAAATCCTGTTTGGCTGATGCGGGTGAAAGTTTTTCCATCATCTTTGGTATAATCGACGCCGTTGAGGCCGCAGGCAATCCATTCTTTGTTAACAAGATATTCTATGCAACTTCTGTATCCATGCGGAGGGACGGTGGACATATAAAATGTTCGGCCGCCGTTGCGGGTGATGGCAATGTTTTGAATGCGATCGTTGGGTTTGTTAAAATCGCCGCCCACTATGATAAGCATTCGTTTGTTTTTACCGGCAATCGAATTGGCACCCGTCGTTTCTTTGCCTTGAATGATGGGAAGTTTCAATCC
Source organism: uncultured Ferruginibacter sp. (assembly GCA_964497085.1). Lineage (GTDB taxonomy): Bacteria > Bacteroidota > Bacteroidia > Chitinophagales > Chitinophagaceae > Ferruginibacter. The sequence goes on along the minus strand of CAZCCN010000023.1, from coordinate 8,560 downwards.
TTTCTTCTCTCTGTATAATTGGCTGCTCAATCCGCCTGTAATCATATGCCAGCGATTGTTGAGGTAGCGAATATTGGTGCCACTGCTGGCGAAACAGGCTTCGCCACTGTCTGCAAGGGGTCGTTTCTCCCAATCTTCTTTTGTCCAATGTAAGCCGCCGTCGCTTGTATGTGCCATGAACAATCTGCCATTGATCGGATCACCAATAACCATCCCTTCTTTTTCATTAATGAATTCCATCGCATCCAAGAACATGCCTTTGGTGCTGTCTTCAAACACCATTGTCCAGGTATTGCCACCGTCTGTCGTGTGCAACAGATGAGCCGGCTCTGAAATGCCCATGATAATCGCAGTTTGATCATCAAACGCCTCAATGTCTCTGAAATCGGTTTTCTCAAAACCCTTGACAGTTGTCCAGTTCCAGTTTTTACCACCGTCAATACTCCGGCCCACGGTTCCATTGCTGCCACTCACCCAAACCACCTTGTTATTGACCACACTAAGTCCTCTCAAAGAGGTTTTGGTGCCAGCCGATAACATTGTTACTGATTGCGAAAATCCCAGCTGGATGATGAGTGTAAAAAAGAAAATTAGTACATGCTTTTTCATATCACTTACTTTACATTATTTCTTGCCAATTCAACAACTCAACAACTCAACACCTCAACACCTCCACACCTCCACACCTCCACATCCGGGCACTTGTATACTCAGTTACTTTTCCTACTTTTGACCAAGTTAATTTATTTACGCAAATCCTAAAATGAATTCATGAGCCACCCTCCGTTTCAGATTGACAATAGTCATACCCATTTGGATCAATTGGCCATGCTGATCAAAGATAAATTACCCATTTCGGTGTCCGAATCGGCTCAGCATCAAATCCAAAAATGCCGACAATACCTCGATCAAAAAATGGCTGGTTCCGACGAGCTTTTTTATGGAATCAATACCGGGTTTGGTTTTTTGCAAAATGTATCGATTGACAAAGACCAGCTCAATACCCTTCAGAATAATTTATTGAAATCCCATGCCTGTGGATTGGGGGAAGAAGTGCCGGCTGAGATTGTCCGGCTGATGATGGTGCTCAAGATCAAGTCTTTGAGTTATGGCTATTCGGGCGTACAACTCGCCACGGTTCAACGATTGGCAGACATGTACAACCACGATGTATTGCCGGTGGTATATACCCAGGGATCCTTGGGTGCATCGGGCGATTTGTCTCCTTTGAGCCACCTCAGTTTGCCCTTGATTGGGTTGGGTGAAGTGGATTACAAAGGGAAACGCATGCCGGCGGAAACCGCCTGGCAACAACTGGGCTGGACACCCATTTCTTTGCAAAGCAAAGAGGGGTTGGCACTGATCAATGGCACCCAGTTCATGAGTGCCTACGGAAGTCATTGTTTGCTGCAAGCCCGTCGGTTGATGGAATGGGCCAACCGCATTGCCGCCCTCAGCTTTGATGCGTTCGATTGTGTTACCTATCCATTGAACCAGCACATCCATGCCGTTCGGCCACACAGTGGACAAGTATCGGTGGCGGATACCCTAAGAAAAATATTACACGATAGTGAGATTGCGGCACAAAAAAAATCGCAGGTACAAGATCCGTATTCATTCCGATGCATTCCACAGGTGCATGGTGCCACGCAGGATACCATCCAGTATGTGGAATCTGTTTTTGTGCAGGAAATCAATGCGGTTACCGATAACCCGAATGTTTTCCCAGACGAAGACCTGATCATCAGCGGTGGCAATTTCCATGGGCAACCACTGGCATTGGCACTCGACTTTTTGTCCATTGCCATGAGTGAGTTGGCAAACATCAGCGAACGCAGAACCTATCAGCTCATCAGCGGTCAAAGAAACCTGCCTGCATTCTTGGTAAAAAATCCTGGATTGAATTCCGGCTTTATGATTCCTCAATACACGGCTGCTGGTATTGTAAGTGAAAACAAACAACTCAGTACGCCTAGCAGTGTGGATTCCATCCCTTCGAGCAATAACCAAGAGGACCATGTGAGCATGGGTGCCAACGGAGCCGTTAAGTGCAAACGCATCATCGACAATGTAGAAAAAGTGCTGGCAATAGAATTGCTGACAGCGGCCCAGGCGCTTGAATTCCGTCGGCCCCTCAAATCCTCTGCTCAGATCGAAAAAATGGTGGCAGCCTATCGCCAATCGGTTAGTTTCAATGAAGCCGATCGGATCTTGCACACCGATATGAAAAAATCGATTGAGTTTATGCAAACTTATTCCTTGTAAAAATGTTTTGATTCTAAACGCATTGTATGAAACCACCCGTATACGATTTCGCCAAATACAAAACCCCTACCGGAAGCACATTGCAGTGTAAAGGCTGGGTGCAGGAAGCAGCGCTTCGCATGCTGCTGAACAACCTCGACCCGGAAGTGGCGGAAAGACCCGAAGAATTGATTGTATATGGCGGAAGAGGGAAGGCTGCCCGCAACATTGAGTCTTTGGACCTAATCATCGAGGCGCTCAAAAATTTGGAGAACGATGAAACCCTTTTGATTCAAAGTGGTAAGCCTGTGGCTATGCTCAAGACACATGCCGATGCGCCCAGGGTATTGTTGAGCAATTCGCAACTGGTGCCCAATTGGGCCAACTGGAAACATTTTGATGAATTGGAAAAGAAAGGGTTGATGATGTACGGGCAAATGACCGCCGGCAGCTGGATTTACATCGGCAGCCAGGGAATTGTCCAAGGTACGTATGAAACCTATGCAGCCGCTGCTACCAAACATTTCGGCGGTTCCTTGAAAGGAACGCTGAATGTCACTGCCGGACTCGGCGGAATGGGTGGCGCTCAGCCCCTGGCCATTACCATGAACGAAGGCGTGGCCCTCGTGGCAGAAGTGGAGGAATGGCGCATTGACAAAAGAATGGAGACCCGTTACCTCGACGAAAAATACAGCAGCATCGATGAAGCCATTGACAAGGCCCTGCAATACAAAGCCGAAGGAAAAGCGGTTAGCATTGGCGTCTTGTGCAATGCAGTCAACTTGCTGCAACGTTTAATTGACAGAGAGATTGTACCCGATACGCTGACCGATCAAACCAGTGCGCACGACCCACTCATTGGGTATATTCCTCACAGGTTGTCGAATGAAGAAGCGGATGCTTTGCGCGAACAAAATCCGAACGAGTATATCAACCTCAGTTATGAAAGCATGCGCCTGCATGTGGAGCTGATGCTGAAGTTGCAACAGATGGGTGCCATCACTTTCGATTATGGCAACAACATTCGTGCAAGGGCCAAAGAGCGCGGATTGGAGAATGCGTTTGATTTTCCAGGCTTTGTACCGGCATATATTCGTCCGTTGTTCTGCGAGGGAAAGGGGCCCTTCCGATGGGCGGCGCTCAGTGGCGATCCGGAAGACATCCGTGTTACCGATGAAGTGATGATGGAATTGTTTCCAGAAAATACAGGCATGCTCCGTTGGATGAAAATGGCCAAAGAAAAAATTGCGTTTCAGGGATTGCCGGCTCGCATCTGCTGGATTGGACAAGGAGACAGAGAAAAAGCCGGGTTGGCTTTCAATGAATTGGTGCGCACCGGTAAAGTAAAAGCCCCGATTGTAATTGGACGCGATCACCTGGATACAGGTTCGGTGGCCAGCCCCAACCGCGAAACAGAAGCCATGCTCGATGGCAGCGATGCGGTAGCAGATTGGCCGATTCTCAATGCCTTGGTGAATACCGCCGGTGGTGCCAGCTGGGTGTCTTTGCACCATGGGGGTGGCGTCGGTATGGGATACAGCATTCATTCCGGTATGGTGATTGTGGCCGATGGTACTCCCGAAGCCGCTGCTCGCTTGAGCCGCGTACTCCGCAACGATCCGGGCATGGGCGTGATTCGTCATGCCGATGCGGGTTATGAGATTGCCCAGCGCACGGCGAGTAAGCATGGGTTGGATGTGAGGGAGAGATTAGGGTTTAAGGTTTAACGTTCAACGGGGAGTTCGGTTTTGAAAGTTTATTAGGTTTAGTAGGTTTGGCGGATTGTTTTAACTTATTCTACCAATATACTGGGGCGGTAAATACTAAACTTTCTTCTTCTCAACTTTTGTCTTGACACAAAAGTTGAGCAAAAGGTCAAGGCTGCATGAAAAATCCTAAAAATTCTTTCATTTCGCTAAAGAAAAAGAAAGGCATTCGCTCGTGGCCATCCCGGCGCTTTTTTTTTAAACGCTTCATGCAAGAATTTTCTTAGCGGATTTTTCATGAGGCCGGATTTGAAAGTGTTATTGTTTCGCAATTGTATTTTCTTACCGAGCAGAGTTCTATAGAATCAACTTTTAACGTTGTTATTATTTAAAATAACCCTTAGATGTTAAACGTTGAACGATCTCAACCTTTCTCAACCGGCGAAGCCGCTCAACATCCTCAACGCGCCAGCGGCGCTTCCTCAACTCCTGAAACTTATTCAACTCATTAAACCTCTAAACGTTCCCAAAGCACAAACGCTCCGAAATCAATCGAAGCGTCTGTATATGTATAGCCTTTCCTACAAAACCTCACAGATTAATTCCAAGCCCTACACTCAGATCAATCACGCCCATTTTCTGCTCAACATCTGTCGTCTGACCTTGTCCGTCAGTTGTGTCGCTGAGCTTCCAAACGGGCTTCATGAAATTATAATCGAGGTTTGTAAAAAAGCATGCTTTGGGGGTGAAGTTGTATCGAAGGTTGGTGCCGCTTTGCCAGGCGAAAGCATTGGTCCATTTTTCCTGTGATTGGGTATTGGCGAATTCAAAAACCGGGAAATTGGCGCGTGCAATACCCGCCAGTACTTTCACATCCAGGGATACGTTGCGGGTGAGGGCCACGGTGCCCATGGGGCCGGCCAGGATGCCATAATATTGCCAATGATCTGCGCCGATGCTGGTGTTGGGAGGCAATACATCCTGAAACAATTTGGTCAAGGCCGCCACATCCAGCTTGTACCGGGAATAAAAGATGGTGGAAGCAAGGCCGTAGTGGGTTCCAAATTGGTAGCCCGTGTGCAAATTGATGTTGTATCCAAACTCAGCAAAACCCGACTCGCTGCGGCTGCTCGTTACCGAGCTGGATCCAAACGGACCCACCGGCATCGAAGGCCCGCCCGTCAAAGCCGCAAATAATTTGTATTTCTTTTCTGTACTGGTAGCGTTTGGCAGTTCTTGTGCCAAAGCATGAAGGGTGTAAAAAACAAGCAATGAAATGATTCCAATTGTTTTCTTCATAATGAAAAATTTTACGTTCGGTTTGATGAAGTAAAACTAGTGGATAGGAAAGTGCATTAAAATGATGCAACAGGAGGGGAGAAGTGATTGAGGTCAGGGGGGAAACGTTCAACGTTCAACGTTTAACGATTGTGACTTTGTTTGCCATTATAGAATTGAGAAAGTTGAGAGAGGTTGAGGGACGTTGAGGAAAGTTTAGAGAGTTGAGAGAGTTGAGAGAGGAATTTATGGTTTAGGGTTCAACGTTTAACGTAGTTATTATTTTCAAATAAACCTTGAACCTTGGACGTTGAACGATCAAAACTTTCTCAACGCGCCGCAGGCGCAACATCCGGCCTCATAAAAAATCCGTTAAGAAAATTGATTTCTTGAGCGTGTAAAAGAAAAAGGGTAGGGCTGGGAAGGCGCAATGGCCATTCTTTTTCTTTAGCGAAAGGAATCAATTTTTAGGATTTGTTATGCAGCCTTGACTTTTTGCTCAACTTTTGTGTCAAGACAAAAGTTGAAAAAGAATATAAGTTTAGAGAAGGTTTCAAGTTTAAGCGTCGATTTAATTTTAAAATAACCAAAAACGTTGAACGTTGAATCTTGAACGATTTCTTTCCTCAACGCGCCGCCGCTTCCTAAACCTCTGTTTCTTTTAACCAGTCCATTTCGATAATTTTCTTTAACAAAATACAACACCATGCATTCCGTAAAACGATATGAAAATCAGCCACTTATACTTATTTTGTTAAAAATATATTAACAAGCCCTTGCTTTTTTCACCAATCTGTAATACCTTAAAAGCTCAAAATAATATCAAAACCTATTGAAAGCCAACGTTTAATCCCATCATTCAATCATCGCCAACAATGACATGTATCATTCAAAATGTTGATTGTTGTTTTTTACATGATTGAATGATTGTGAATGAATTAAAAAACCGAATCACCTTTTTTAAAATATGAGTATGAATATTTCTACCCAAGTTAGATTGAATGAAATGGCTGTAGCTAACAGTGAAGTGTGTACGAAAAATAACATTACTAAAAAAGCATTATCGCTAGTTTGTTCGTTTAGTAAAGTGTTTTTTTTGTTACTGTTCGTAATAGGAGCAAAGCTAAATGTATCTGGGCAGCGGACGGATTACAGTTTTAGTACTGGCGCCACTGCATCTTTAGCTACTGATCTCATGGGGAATACTATTGATATGACTTCTGGTACTACTCAGCTCGTAGCTGCAGGAACTGACGATTCTCCAGCTTCGTCTTTAACGACGTTTTTTTCATTTAAATTTTTGGGTACTACTTATACTCAATTTGCTGTATCGTCCAATGCAATTATTACACTGGGAGTTACTCCTTCTGCTACATTGTATAGTCTTCCTAATTCAACGATACCTACTATTTCGCCTTTTGCCAACGATTTGATTACTGGTACTGATGGGGTCGTTAGGTATAAAATTTTTGGTGCTTCGCCAAATAGAACTTTGGTGATAGAATGGTATAAGACGGCTATTAGGTATACCTTATCCGCCCCAGGAACGGCTACCTTTCAAGTTCGACTGTATGAGTCAACGAATAAGATTGAGTTTGTTTATGGGGAAATGGCAACTAATGCAGCTACGCCTGCGGCATACTATGTTGGTTTTTCTAACAATACAACTGCAGGCAACGTTTATACTGTCAATACATCAACACATACATCTTCTACATCTGCCGCAGTAACATCGAATTCCTATTCAGCAAGTAGCACCGTGGCATCATTGCATTCTACTGCGAATGGTTCAAGAAGATTTTACTTATTTACTCCAATTTCAGAAACAACTACAACTGCGGGCACTTATTCGTATGTAGTTCCAAGCTGCGTTTCTTACCTAACTGTTCAATGCTGGGGTGGTGGTGGAGCTGGAGGAGGAGTTAATACTACTGGTGTTAACCGAGCTGGAGGTGGTGGAGGTGGTGGAGCAGATAGTTCGAGTGTAGTTCAGGTGACTCCTGGTTCATCTTATGCTTATGTTGTTGGTGCTGGTGGGACAGGTGTTAGTGGCGGAAATGGAAACCCTGGATCAAATACTACGTTTAACACTTCAACAGTAGTTGCTGTGGGTGGTTCTGGTGGAACAGCGCACACCGCTGCATCAGCAACTGCAATGGGTGGTGGAAATGGCGGGGTTGGTACTTCCTGTACTCCTTCATCGATATATAGTGGTGGAAATGGAGGTGCAAGTACAACAACACCAAACTCAGGAGGTGGTGGAGGAAGTGCAGGTAGTTCAGGAAGTGGTGGTGCAGCTAGTGGCACTACCGCAGGTACAGCAGGTGCAGGCGGTGGTGGTGCAGGTGCAGCAGGTTTAACTTCTGGCAATGCTGCAGGTACAGCTGCAACAAATGTAGGTGGTGGAGGCTCTGGAGCAAGAGCAGCTGCTGCTAGCCTTACTGCTCGTGCTGGTGGTGCAGGAGCCGCAGGTCAAATCATTATCACCTGGAACAATCCTACAATATCTGTTTCTGCAAGTTCTCTATCTGCATTTAGTACTTGCTCAGGCGCTGCTTCTACTGCTCAAAGTTTTACAGTTACTGGTTCTTATATTTCATCATCTGGCGTTACCGTTACGCCGCCAACCGGATTTGAAGTATCAAGCACAAGTGGAACTTCTGGTTTTGCCTCTAGTTTCACTTTGTCTCCTGGTACCAATGGTGCTATTTCTTCTACAGTTTGGGTGAGAATGACAAGTTCTGCCACTGGAACTCCTTCCGGAAACGTAGTTTGCTCGAATTCATGTGCCACTTCTCAAAACGTGTCGGTTAGTGGCTCGTTGATTGCCTCAGTTGGCGGTACTGCATCCGCCACATCATCATCTGTCTGTCTAAACGGCACCACTTCCATTTCTGTTTCTGGAAATACAGGTACCGGATTCCAATGGCAGCGTTCTGAAGATGGGGGTTCAAATTGGAGCAATATTACAGGTGCCACATCATCATCTTACACAACCACCAATTTGATCACGGCTACTTCTTACAGGGTGGTGGTAACCAATAGCACTTGTGCATCAGCCAATTCAAGTGCTACTACCGTTTCTATTTCAAATGTAAACGCAAGTACAGCTTCTTCCACTACATATAACAGCGGTTGGACTAATGGATTAAACGATAACACAACTGGCTTTGGTGCCTGGCAATTGTCTGCCCCCACTGGCGGTGGTTTCTTTACCGGTTCTTCTGATGTCAATAATGGAGGTACCCGTTCCTGGGGAATGTGGGCCGGAGGCAACACCAATGTGGTGAATGCCGTTCGAACTGTATCAATGGGCGTTGGCAATACGATCA
>CAZCCN010000022.1:0-16306 GCA_964497085.1 uncultured Ferruginibacter sp. | reverse complement strand
AGTGGTTTTAACCAATGGAACCTTTCTAAATGGAATTATTCATATAGGAGAAAAAAATTTTGGTGGCGGTCGGGTAGCTGAAAAAGCAGCTACCGGTATTACAGAACAACTGATATCCCTTGGTTTTGAAAGCGATCGGCTGAAAACCGGCACCCCGCCCAGGATAGATGGCAGAAGCCTTGATTATTCTAAAATGGAAGAACAAAAAGGAGACGAGGAAATCGTTGGCTTTAGTTTCTTGGCAAATCCTTCTTTGAAGCCATCCCAACAAAAAAGCTGTTGGATTACCTATACCAACCAGGCTGTTCATGATATATTAAAGGATGGATTTGATTCAAGCCCGATGTTCAAGGGCAGGATTCAAGGTACCGGACCCAGGTATTGCCCCAGTATTGAAGATAAAATCAACCGATTTGCGGAAAGAGACAGGCATCAATTGTTTGTAGAGCCGGAAGGATGGAACACGGTGGAAATTTACGTCAATGGTTTTTCCACCTCTTTATCAGAAGATGTTCAATATCAAGCACTTAGAATGGTTCCTGGGTTTGAAAACTGTAAAATGTTCAGGCCCGGTTATGCAATTGAATATGATTATTTCCCACCTACACAGCTGCAGTTTAGCCTCGAAACAAAGGGGGTTGAAAACCTTTTCTTTGCCGGACAGATCAATGGCACGACCGGTTATGAAGAAGCCGCCTGTCAAGGTCTGATGGCGGGCATCAACGCCCACCAAAAGTCCATTCAAGCAGAGCCCTTGGTTTTAAAACGAAGCGAAGCATATATCGGCGTGTTGATTGACGACCTGATCAACAAAGGAACCGATGAGCCATACAGAATGTTTACCAGCCGCGCTGAATACAGAACCTTATTAAGACAAGACAACGCGGATATGCGCTTGACAGAAATAAGCTACCGGTTGGGCCTGGCCAGCCAAGAACGCATGGACCGCCTGCAAACCAAAAAGCAACAGGTTGAAAGCGTGAAACAAACGCTTCATCAAACCAATATAGAACCTGCGGATATCAATGATTATTTAGAAAGCGCTTATTCGTCACCGTTATCTATTAAACAAAGGGCGGCCCAAATTCTATTAAGGCCAGGTATTGATCTTCGATCCATGATTGGGTCATCTGAAGCCATCCGCTCGTTGTCCGATTTTGCCCCGGAAGTACTGGAGCAGGCAGAGATTCAAATCAAATACGATACGTATATTGAGAAAGAAAAAGAACTGGTGGAAAAAATGAGTCAACTAGAAAACCTGTTGATTCCCGAAAACTTTAATTATGCCAAATTGGTTTCATTGAGCACAGAGGCCAGACAAAAGTTTATTAAAATACAACCCAGAACGCTAGGACAAGCTTCAAGAATATCAGGGGTAAATCCAAGCGACGTACAAATATTGATGTTGTATATGGGTAGGTAATGGACACCCCCTCATATCAATCACACCACTCATGCCCGAAAAAGAAAAAAAATTCAACGAGATAGAAAGCTGGTTGCTTGCACAAGGACTAACTATTGACACCAAGGACACATCCCGTCCTTGGGGTGGTTTTTTTGTCATTGCCGAAACGGCTGCCCCTTTGTTTATAGATTGTTTTTTTTCCAGCCTAGATAAAAACAACATCCTATCCGGCAAAATTAGCCCGAAGATATTATTAGTGGCGCCACACAAAAAATTAAGCTGGCAATACCACCATCGCCGGGCAGAATTATGGAAACTGATACAAGGCGCCGCTGCGATTGTAAGAAGCCACACCGATCAAGAAAGTGAAGCCCAACCCATGACAATAGGGTCCATCGTGTCACTTAAACAAGGAGAAAGACACCGGCTCGTGGGTGTAGACGAGTGGGGCATTGTAGCGGAGATCTGGCAACACACCGACCCCAATAATCCAAGCAACGAAGACGACATTGTTCGCATTCAGGATGACTTTGGCAGATAGTTTTATACCTAGGGTATTGAGCAGGGGAGGAAACAATACATTCGTTTTTTATCATTTGATCCACCGGTTTCACCCTGCCACCAAACGCCTCCCCCACAACACCCCCCACACCTACTCACTAACCCTACCGCCCAATAAAAGCAACTCGTTCACCTGTACTTCAGTGACGTGTTTTTTGTTTCCTTCCTTGTCTGTGTAATCTTTGGTGATCAACTTTCCCTCCAGGGCCACTTCACTTCCTTTGTCCAGGTATTTTTCGGCCACTTCTGCCAGTTTGCCCCAAGCGACAATGTTGTGCCATTGTGTTTCTTTTACTTTTTCACCCTGCTGGTTGGTATACATTTCATTGGTTGCAATTGAAAACCTGACCAGCTTTTTGCCCGAATCGATGTTGCGTGCTTCCGGGGCTTTTCCCAGATTTCCGATCAATTGAACCTTGTTTCGAAGAGAATACATACTTGATTGTTTTTGGTTTATAAATGTAATCAGCAGACAATCGGCGCCAATTGTTTGCCACACAAATATGGAACATGACGGTACCGATAGTCGGTTTTTATTCGTTTGTTGTTGAAAATAACCGATTGTAAGAGGTAAAAAACCCATGAAACGAAAACACATTGGGTCAATTTTGATAAAAAAAATCATGACACCCACGATTCATTCAGATAAAAAATGCGTCGCTTGTCAAAAAAGCATCCGGGGCAGAACCGACAAAAGGTTTTGCAATGACTATTGTAGAAACAGCTACAACAACCAGCTCAAGGCGCCCTCCAACAACCTGGTTAGAAACATCAACCACATCCTAGCCAAAAACAGACGCATATTAGAAAGCCACGTTCCACCCAAGGCCGAGATGATTAAAATCAAAAAGGAACAATTGTTGCAAGAGGGATATTATTTTAAATATGCTACTCATTTGTGCCAACACCCCAAAGGATCGGTGTATCATTATTGTTATGAATACGGGTATCTCTTACTTGAAAAAGATTGGTGTTTGATTGTTAAAGACAAGGGTCTGTTGTAAGCAGATGGCCGTTGAAGAAAGAAAGCAAAGTGCCGCAGCTATGTATTAATGTCGGCTTTCTCTTTTGGTCACTGAGTTGCCGGGTGTTCCGGTAATTAACCCCTTACAGTTTTTACTTCCACAAGAACATTGGAAGGGCTCCATGTGTTCGTCGAGAAAGTCGGCGTAATATAAGGTGAGCTCTTCGCCCTTTTGAATAGGCCGCAGCGACACAACATCCAAACCCCGATAACCGGTGTTGGGATCACAGCTGTGGTTTTGGGGCGCCCATTCAGATGGGTGGTTGTCCCAGAGCAAAAACACCTCATTGCTCACAGGATAAGCATATCGCTTAAAATTTTCAATTTCTTTGGGCCCCCAGTTTTGATGAATATACGATCTGGTAGCCATGCGCTGCGGCCGCTCTTCTCCTTTAAAAATAACCTCATTGGCAGCAATATCCCGGTTGGCATAAATACCATATCCGGCGATGGCGTTTCCGCGCATGGTGTATTTTTTTTGTTTTTGTCGATGCCTTTCGATGCCCTCTGCAATGATGTGGTGCAAAAACGATTGTTGTCCCGCGCCATCATTGAGCAGTATGTGATCTGCCGAACCTTCGTATCCGTTTGAATAAAAAACCGAACAGGTAAAATTGATTTCAAGAAAATACAACACACCCTCTCGGTTCATTCTAAAATCCAGTCGGGCATACCCTACGCCCCCAAATCCTTCAAAAATATTGGTCGCAGCTGTTTTCAACGATTCACACAGTGGCCCATCTTCTACCGGCACATTGGCGTGGGGGTGCAACTCAGAGGTTTTGAGTGCATAGGTTTTAAACTTTCTTCCTTCCGGAAAAACATATTCAACCGGCCGAAATACCGTCGTTCCGGATTGGTTGCCCGGATTAGCCGCCAACATCACCGTAAACTCCCTGCCATCCACATACTCTTCTATGAGTAAGGGTCCATACTCGTCTATAATATCCGCTACTTTTTGCTCCAGCGCCTGCTCGTTGTTTACCAAAGAGGCTTCATCTATTCCCAAACTGTCACCTGCTTTCGCGGGCTTGACAAAAAGCGGATACCGCAAACCATTGATAGAGGAAGTCAACTCGTTTACCGAATCAACCAACACATAACTCGGGCTAGACACCCCTTGTGTATAGGCCACATATTTCATTAGCTCTTTCGGCGGATCATATAAAATACTGGTAGGGCCCGTGAAGGGAAGGTTCAACAATTCGAGAAAATAAATCACATCAATAGAGGGAACTTCCCACTCTAAATATCCTTCACAAAGATTGACAAACACATCATATCCTTGTTTGCTGCATTCTTTCAATTGTTTATAGGTAGTCAGCTTGTTCAGAAAAACATGGCCTACCACCACACTTGGTAATAATCCGCTCAGGTTTCTGGGTGGGTCATAATGCTGGTAATCTACACCGGAAGTAGAGTAGTCGGGTTGTAGGACACAAACCCGCAAAGGTTTGCCATCTGCTCTTGTTGGCAAAGAAGCCAAATGTCTTTTTTCTGCCATGAATAGTATAAAGCCGCCCTATGCGCGCGCGTCAATCGATTTGTTAAGATAAGATAGTTTTTTTATTGCCGCCCTTTTGAGTGCATCCGTGATGATTTCTTCAACCAATTGGGTGAAAGATTTTTCGGATGCTTTCAGGATCGCCCCAATAGATGTGTAGTTTTCGTCTTCACTGATGCCACATTGCGCATTCACCTCCAATACATACAGCTCCTTGGTGGCTGCATCCATCCGAATATCCACTCGGGTATATCCGCGTCCTTTGGTGGCACAGTAGGCATCCCAGCTGAGTTGCTGAATAGCTTCCATCAATTCTTCCGCCGGTCTTTTGTATTCATAAAAACTATCTCCATTAGGCATAGCGGTTTCATTTTCATAAATTTCCCAAAGCCGATCAAAGGACAAGAACTTTTCTGTTTCGGGCAAGGAGTCATGAAACACCCGCTCTACCGGAGTATAAATTACCGCCTCATCGGGCCTGTCATATGAACCGCTGATGAATACCGTGTATTCTGGTCCGGTAATAAAGCGCTCAGCTACCATTCCGTCCGCTGCCAAATTCCATCCACGATAGCCGCCAAACAACTCTTGCAACAAGGCTTCTAATTCTGCTTCGTTGTGCACGACATTTTTCACACCCACCCCCATACTGCCACCCGACACGGCCGGCTTAATGATCAGGGGTGTGCCCAGTTTCTTCAACAGAGCCGACCGGTCTATATCCAACGAATGAATGCTTTCCCAGGAAGCATTGGGTACACCAGCTTCGTCAAATGCTTTTTTCATGGGAATTTTAGATGTGGTAATGGTATAAAAATATTCATCCGCACCTGTGTATACTAGCTGTTTTTCTTCGAGCAGCTTCACCACTGATACACCCGGGGTTCCGTTCACTTCGTCTCCGTCGCAAAGATTGAGCACCACCGGAAATACCACACCGTCCTTCATTTCGGATTCAATTTTGGCAATAATGGATGCGTAGGTTCCCATGTTTACCGGCTGCCAGGTCCAGGGTAATTCCAACGCCTCAAATACCCTTGTATATTCTGCAATGCTTTGTGTAAAATCGTAGTAGTAATCTATATTCTCGTCACTGGATTCAATGGACGGCGCCAACACCCACACTTTTATGGTACGGTCATGGGAAACTACAGTAGGAGAGGTGGCTTCTTCTTTCATGCTGGGTTTGACTATTTCCGATCGGCTCGTTGTTGTTGAATGAAATTCGTTAGTTGGTATTGATCCAGCTGTTCCTCGGTGAGGTAGCGCGCACCTTTAATCTCTTTTAAACAAGTTGGCTGTCCACAAGCACATTGAAATGCTTCTGCCATGTCCCATTCGGTAGAAGGGTAGAAAAAACAAAGCTCTTCGTTGGGTGCAATGTCTTGCAAGGCAACCAGCTGCATATGGGTGGTGTCAAAAAAAACATTTGGCCGGCAGCTGTGGTTGGTGAATTGTAAAAAAGAAGGAGAAAGGGTGATGTGTGTTTGATGATCCGTTTGAATGGTCAGGTAGGTAGGGGCGCTTAATTGTTCTGCGGCGCCGAACGAAACGATCACCTGGTTTTTCTTAAACGGCAACAACGCATGCAGGGCTTTTTGTTGTCGCTGCCGATGAAACACCACACAACATTCATGATGACTGCTGATGATTTCGAGTATAGGCTCTACAAGTGTTGAATGGGTCATATTCAAGCACGACGGTTTAATGGGCGCGCCGCTTTTTTAATAATGTTTGAAAGGTAAAAACAATCGTTATTATAAACCGAAAACTTATAGGTAAGTTTTCAACACTATCTTGTAGGAAAGCGCTTATCGGGTAAGCCTTGTAATCAAGTCGCTGTGTTGTGGATAGGCTTCGATTAATGATTGTCGACTGGCCAATTCAAAATCGGCAAAGTCAAATGCCGGTGCAACAGTGCAGCCCACAAAAGAAAACACGCTGTTATCAGCAGGCATACTCGCAAACCAGGTGTTGGCCGGAACCACGTATTGAAAACAATCGCCATTGGCAGCGTTAGGACCCAAAGAAACCACTTCCAAAGAACCATGGGGATACAGGATATAAATCAACAGGCTGCCACCCGCATAAAAATGCCAGCACTCATCGCTTTTGATTTGATGGAAAGCAGAAAAGTCGCCTTTTTCCAATAAAAAATAGATGGCGCTGGAAAAAAAACGATTTCCTTGAAACCTTGCAGGAAGGCCTGAAACAGGAATTTGTTCGTTGCTTTTATAGGTTTCGGTATACCAACCCCCTTCAGGATGCGGCTGGAGTTTGTATTGCTGGATGAGGTCTTGGGGTTGGCGCATGGTGAAGTACCCGAATCAAATTACAGGTTATCGTATTCGTACAAGGGGTCGATGTGTGCACCCGGTTCCATTTCGCAAACAGGCTTGATGATACCATTATTAAGACCATATACCCATCCGTGTAAATGGGGTCTTTGTTCGTGCTTCCAGGCTTTTTGAATAATGGATGTTTTGGCCAGGTTCATGATCTGCTCCTGTACATTCAACTCAACCAACCGATTGGTTTTTTCTTCTTCTGACGAACAGGCATCTATTTCCGTCCGGTGCATGCGGTAGACGTCTTTGATGTTTCTTAACCATTTGTTGATGATACCCATGGAGTGGTTTTCCATAGCCGCCCTGATACCCCCGCAACCATAATGGCCACAAACAATGATGTGTTTCACTTTCAATGTAACCACTGCGTATTCCAATACGCTTAATAAATTGATATCGGTGTGAACCACGAGGTTGGCGATGTTTCGGTGTACAAATATTTCGCCGGGCTGTGTACCGGTGATTTTGTCTGCGGGCACCCGGCTGTCGCTGCAGCCGATCCACAAAAATTCGGGCGTTTGAATGTGTGAAAGCCTTGAAAAGAACTCGGGGTCTTTTTCAAACTGCTCTTTTGCCCAGGCTTTGTTTTCGGCCAATAATTTTTCGTAAGGGTGTCCCATATGGTATTGCGAATTCGCGTTGTGTGTTTATATATTCAAACCGCCACAGGTGCTGATGGTTTGCCCGGTAATATAACCGCTCCACTCACTGGCTAAAAACAGCGCCACGTTGGCAATGTCTTCACCACTGGCAAACCGACCCAACGGAATGCCTGCTTTGTATTTGTCAGCCCCCTCGCCTTCTTTCAAGTAACTAGTCATATCGGTTTCCACAAATCCAGGTGCAACGGCGTTGCAACGAATATTCCTGCTGCCCAATTCTTTGGCCACACTTTTGGTAAAACCAATGATGCCCGCTTTGCTCGCTGCATAACTGCTTTGTCCGGCGTTGCCCATTTCTCCAATCACACTGCTCATGTTGATGATGCTGCCACTTTTCGCTTTCATCATCGGCTTGATGACTTGTTTGGTCATATTGAACACGCTCTTTAAGTTGATTTCCATTACCTCGTCCCACTGTTCGGGCGTCATGCGCAACAAAAGGTTGTCTTTTGAAATACCTGCATTGTTGACACAAATATCTACCTGTTTAAAAGTGGCCAACACATCGTTCACCAATGCTTCGCATGCTGTAAAATCGCCGGCATTGCTTCTGTATGCCTTGGCTTGTACGCCCATGGAAAGCAGCTTTTGTTCCAACTCAGTTGCTTTACTGGCGCTGCCCTCGCTTACATAGGTAAAGGCTACATGTGCGCCGTGTGTGGCAAATTTCAGTGCAATGGCTTCGCCAATTCCCCTGGCAGCTCCAGTAACAATGGCCACCTTGCCTTCTAACAATTTCATGTGGTATATGTTTTAGTGAAAATCAGTAGGAACAAAAGTAAATAAAAAACAACGGCCCCCACCAAAAGACAATTATTTATTGTAGGGCCAACACCTCCTCTACGATGTTTCTTTCGTTGCTCAATCGGGGAATTTTATGTTGTCCGCCCAATTTGTTTTTGGATTGTAACCAACGATTGAAGCTTCCTTTCTGAATATCCCGAACCGTTGGTAAACCCAGCGCAATATCTTTAAAACGCTTGGCCTCATAATCGCTATTGATGTTTTTCAACGCCTCGTCAAGTGCGCGAACAAAATCGTCCATTTCATTGGGCGCCTGGTCAAACTCTACGAGCCATTCATGCGCACCGTTTCGTTGATCAGAAAAATAAATAGGCGCGGCTGTATAATCCAGCACCACAGCGTTGGTTTTGGCGGCGGCAGCCGCAATGGCGCGGTCGGCATTGTCTACAATGATCTCTTCCCCAAAAGCGTTCATATAATGCTTGATGCGCCCTGTGACTTTTATCCTGTATGGATTCAAAGAGGTAAACTTAATGGTGTCCCCTATCAGGTATCTCCAGAGACCACCCGTGGTACTGATGACCATTGCATAGTTTTTGTTGACCTCAACCTTATCGAGCCCAACGGTTTGGGGTGTTTCTTTTTGGTATTCCTCGGCAGGCATAAACTCATAAAAAACACCATGTTCTGTAAACAGGGTCATACCCTCCTCTTCGGGTTTTTCCTGTGCTGCAAAAAAACCCTCGCTCGCATTGTAAATTTCAAGGTAATTGATGGGCGCCCCGATGATTTTTTCAAATTGCTCACGATAAGGCACAAACGAAACACCGCCATTGATATACAATTCCAGGTTGGGCCACACTTCTTTGATGGTTTTCTTTCCCTTGATCTCCAGTATCCGCTTCAGCAACAAGAGTGTCCAGGTGGGAACCCCTGCAAGCGAAGTGACATTTTCGTTGGCGGTGGTTTGCGCCAGCTGTTCTAATTTTTGATCCCACTCATCCAGCAGGGCCACACTCAATTCCGGGGTTCGCAACCACTGTCCCCAAAAAGGCGTGTTTTGCATTAGCACGGCACTCAAGTCGCCGTATTGAATGGCTTCGTTCAACTGGTGTATTTGGTGTGATCCACCCACCACCAAACCTTTTCCTGTCAACAGGTCGCTCGAAGGAAAGTTTTTATAATAATTGGTCAACACATCCTTGCTTGCCTTGAAATGATTTTCCTGTAAGCTTTCTTCGCTGATGGGAATAAACTTGCTTTTATCGTTGGAGGTTCCACTGCTTTTGGCAAACCACCCAATAGGCGAATCCCACAAAACATTTTCTTCTCCATCCATCATGCGCTGGATGTAGGGACGAAGGGAATCGTATTCTTGAATGGGAACTGTTTTTTTAAAGTCCTTTACGGAAAAAAGAGAAGAGAAGTGATGTTGTTTTCCAAAAGCTGTGTATTGTGCCTCTGTAATCAGCGACTGCAACACTTCTCGCTGGGCCGACACCGGATAATTGGTCCAGTTGTTGATTCGCCACAGGCGCATCCTTGCCAATTTTGATATAGCAGCGGACAAGAGCTTCATGTGTGGAAGATAAAAAAAATATAGCAATTCTTTTCTGACAACAGGACGGACTTAACCTTCTTTGGCTTCCTGGTGCAAGTAGTCTTTTCTTTTCAGCTCGAAGTTGCGGCCCAAATACAGTCGACGCACCTGGTCATCGCTGGCGAGCTCTTCGGCCGTTCCGTGTTTGAAGATGGTGCCGTCAATCAACAAATAAGCCCTGTCGCAGATAGACAGGGTTTCGTTTACGTTGTGATCGGTAATGAGGATGCCGATGTTTTTGAATTTTAATTTGGCGATAATGGCCTGGATGTCTTCCACCGCAATAGGGTCTACACCGGCAAAAGGCTCGTCCAGTAAAATAAACTTTGGATCCACTGCCAACGCGCGGGCTATCTCTGTTCGCCTTCTTTCACCACCGCTCAGGGTATCTCCATTGTTTTTTCTGACATGTTGCAACCGAAACTCATCCAACAGCGCTTCCAACTTGTTTTTTTGTTCTTCTTTGGATAGCCGCGTCATTTCAAGCACAGCGGCGATGTTGTCTTCCACACTCAACTTTCTAAATACGCTTGCTTCTTGCGGTAAATAACCAATACCCATCTGCGCGCGCTTGTACATGGGTAGTTTGGTAATGTCTGTGTCATTCAGGTAAACCGATCCGCTGTCAGGCTTCACCAAGCCCACGACCTGGTAAAAGGAAGTGGTTTTACCGGCACCGTTCGGACCAAGCAAACCCACAATCTCTCCTTGTTGCACGCGGAAAGACACGTTGTTGACAACGGTCCTGCTGCCATATATTTTGACCAGGTTGTTGGTTTGAATGGTAAGATTCAAGGCGAATGGTTTGTTGACAAAAATACATGAATTGCCCGTAAATCATTTTTATTTAGCTCTCCGCGCATGCAAGCGGGCCTTTGTTTTTAATTTGGGGTTATCTTTGCCCCCATTCCAAGCACATGAAAGTCATTGATCACATCCAACAGGCCAAAGAGACCCTGATCTCTTTTGAAATTCTTCCCCCGCTGAAGGGAAAAGGAATCCAGTCTTTGTATCAACACCTGGATCAGCTCGTGGAATTCAAGCCTTCTTTCATCAATGTCACCTATCACCGCAGTGAACATGTGTTTAAAAAGAAATTCGACGGTACGTTTGAAAAAGTAGTGGTTCGCAAAAGACCAGGTACTGAATCCATTTGCGCAGCCATCATGAATAAATACAACGTGGACACTGTTCCACACTTGATTTGTGGCGGATTTGGCATCAACGAAACAGAAGACGCACTCATCAATCTGCATTATTTGGGCATCGACAACGTACTGGTGCTGAGGGGAGACGCCGCCAAAAACGAATCCAGCTTTGAACCGGAACCCGGTGGACACAAATACGCCATCGACCTTTTGAAGCAAGTCAACAACCTAAATGCCGGTATTTACCTGGAAGAAGATTTGAAAAACAGTTCCAAAACAAAATTTTGTATTGGTGTAGCGGGCTATCCTGAAAAACATTTCGAAGCCCCCAATATGGAAAGCGACCTTCGTCACCTGAAAGCCAAAGTAGATGCCGGTGCTGATTATGTGGTTACCCAGATGTTTTTTGACAATGAAAAATATTTTTCATTTGTCAAGGCCTGCCGGGAGATAGGCATTACCGTTCCCATTGTTCCAGGTTTAAAGCCGGTCTATACCAAAAAACAACTGACGGTTTTGCCCAAAACCTTTCACATTGATTTACCCACCCCATTATCCGAAGCGGTTCAGGCTTGTAAAACCGACCTGGATGTGGAAAGGGTAGGCCAGGAGTGGCTCTTGCAACAATCCCGTGAGCTTAAGAAAGCAGGCGTTCCTGTGCTCCACTATTATACCCTCGGCCGCCCCCAAATCGTGGCCAATGTGGTAAAAGAGCTGGTTTAACCCCCCATTCCCCTTATTTTATTATTAAAAAAGGACTGTTGTATATACTAAACAGCTGCCATAGTGCGTTAAATACCCAGTCAATAAGTAAAAACACGTACAAATGGCGCTTCAAGAAATTGTAATGGTGGCAAACACGGCTTTCATGGATCGCCAACCAGCCGCTTCCCGACATCATGTGGCACTCAATTTGGCCCAGCCTTCCTGGAGGGATGCGTCCACAAAAGGGTCTGTTGCGCTTGAATCGCTCCCTGGCTTATTTGGCCAGCATGCCTTTTACCAGGAAGACAACGTGTTGCAACTTCGACAATCGCGCCACACCCTGCAAATTGAGCTGGGAGAAGACCGGCCCCACATCGACTTCAGAGCCTCTATTGACCCCCTTTTCTTTTTTGAACTACTGGAACTGAACTAATTCTCTTCGTGTATAGACATACAAAACCCCGGTTTATCCGGGGTTTTGTATGTTGGCTTCTGAAGGTTGTCTGGTTACTGTTTTGTAGGATTTGGAAGCCTTGGTTTTTTCGTTGGATTGGATTTGGATATAGGTATTGTTGGTTTTAGTAGGGTATTGGGTGCTTTCTGAAGTAAAAATAGACCACCCCACCTCCGCTTCCTACTTTTGATCTTTCTTTTTGGTAAAATTGGGTTTAAATACGGCATATTGGTACGTATAGATACTTACCAACCGATCATTCATCACATTTCTGCTGTAATATTGCATGGTAAGACACCTCAAAAACGATATGAAAAAAACGCTATTGCTCCTTTGTTTGCTCATTGCCATCACTGCAAGGGCTCAACAAGAAAAACCTGAACCCAAACAACACCCACGCCTAGACGTTCGCAATAAAATACCCAAAAGCAAAAGAATACCCAGGGCTAAAAAGGAGGAGCGCTTGGCACCCAAGGTAGAAGCGGAGAAAAAGAAAAGAGCGGCTGCTAAAAAGAAACGCAAATCAAAAGGCGGTAAAACAAATTAAAATAAAAAACCCACGAGAGATCGTGGGTTTTGTTTGTGGTGTGGGGCGGGATCGAACCGCCGACACAAGGATTTTCAGTCCTTTGCTCTACCGACTGAGCTACCGCACCAATTCTATGTTTTTCCCAAAATCGTTGAACGTTTAATCTTTAACCGCCAACCTTTCATCCGCCTTCGGGGCAGCAAAAATAAGGGAATTTCTATTAATTAGCGAGCAAATACCCAAATTAGTTCCCGTATTCGCAGAGGAATTTGATCCGCATCAGCTTGAGCTGTTCCCAGTTAAAGTTGCTGTCAGACAGCTCTTCCTGGGCCAACTGCAACGACGAGGTTTCACAGCTTTTGAAGTACTCCATGATTTCCTCTTGTTCATATTCATCCACCATGTCGTTGATGGCATAGGTTAAATTCAGTTTGGTGCCACTCGCTACAATGGTTTCCATTTCTTCCAACAACTCATCTATTCGAAGCTCTTTGTTTTTGGCAATCGTTTCGAGTGGTATCTTTTTATCTACATTCTGAATGATGAAAATCTTGTTGTTGTTTCGGTTGAGCACACTCTTCATCACAAAATCATCCGGCTTTACAATATCATTGTCTTCCACATACGCAGCAATCACATCTAAAAAAGGTTTGCCATACCGAATCGCTTTTCCTTTGCTGACACCGCTGATCTTTTCGAGTTCAGCCTGGCTGGTGGGAAACATGATGGCCATATCTTCTAGCGAACGCTCCAGAAAAATAACAAACGGGGGCAGGTTCTTTTCTTTGGCTACTTTTTTTCTCACCTCTTTCAACATCTCAAACAATCGCTCATCTGCTACACCACCACTTGCTTCTGCCGCTTCGTTTTCATCTTCATCTGCGTTGGCTTCCTCAAACAAATTGTTGAGCACCATGGTAAACGAAACAGGCTTTTTCAAAAAGGCGGTTCCCTTCTTGGTGATTTTAAGCACGCCATACTCCACGATGTCTTTTTCCAGCAAACCACTCAAGAGCATTTGTCGGATCAAACTGTTCCAATAATGGGGTTCCTGGTCGTTGCCGCTGGCAAACACTTCGAGGTTTTCGTGTCTGTACATCTGCACCTGCGTGGTGGATTTACCGGTCAGTATCAATATCAAGTATTCAATGGTAAAATGCTCTCCCAATGCCTGAATGGCTTTCAACACCACCACAGCGTTTTCTTTGGCTTCTAATTTTTCTTTGGGATGAAGACAGTTGTCGCAGTGGCCACAGCTCTTGCTGTCATCGTATGCTTCCCCAAAATAATACAGCAGGGTCTTTCTCCTGCACACGCTGCTTTCAGCATAGGAAAGCGTTTCATTGATGAGCTGGGCGCCTACTTCTCTTTCGCTGAGCGGCTTGTCTTTCATTAAGTGCTCCAGCTTGGCCACGTCTTTGTGCGAATAATATAAAATACATTTTCCTTCCATGCCATCTCGTCCGGCACGACCGGTTTCCTGATAATAATTCTCTATAGATTTTGGGATGTTGTAATGAATCACAAACCGAACATCGGGCTTATCGATACCCATTCCAAACGCGATGGTGGCCACAATCACCTGTACGTCTTCGTGTAAAAACTGGTCCTGGCGTTCTGCCCGAAGTTTGCTGTCCAATCCGGCATGGTAGGCAACCGCCTTGATGCCATTGGCGCTCAGCATTTTTGCCAATTCTTCGGTTGTTTTACGGTTCAGCGTATAAATGATGCCGCTTTTGTTTTTGTGTTGTTGAATAAAGCGGACAATACTCTTGTTGGTTTGGTCTACATTAACCTTGGGCTGGATTTCGTAATAGAGATTGGGCCTGTTGAAAGAAGAAACAAACACGGCCGGGTTTCTTAGCCCCAGATTCTTGAGAATGTCGCTTTGCACTTTTGGGGTAGCCGTAGCCGTCAGTGCGATGATCGGCGCCGCTTCGTGAATCAGCTCCATCATTTCCTTGAGTCGCCTGTATTCGGGACGGAAGTCGTGTCCCCATTCAGAAATGCAATGCGCTTCATCCACCGCAAAAAAAGAAATGTTCAAGGAACGAAGAAAAGCGATGTTCTCTTCCTTGGTCAGCGTTTCGGGGGCCACATAGAGCATTTTGGTTCGTCCGCTAAGCAAGTCGTCCTTCACCGTTTTTTGCTGGCCCTTGTTGAGGGTGCTGTTTAAAAAATGCGCCACGTTGTCTCTGCTACTGTAACTTCTTACCAGGTCTACCTGGTTTTTCATGAGCGCAATCAAGGGGCTGACGATAATCGCTACGCCCTCGCACATCATGGCAGGGAGTTGGTAACAAAGGCTCTTTCCACCTCCGGTGGGCATGATGACAAACGTATCTCGCCCGCTCAATATGGTTTGGATGATTTCTTCCTGTGGTCCTTTGAACTGATCGAAACCAAAATGCTTGTTCAGCGCCTCGGACAGCAGACTGGATGAAGCCGTTTTTTTTCGTGCTGCAGGGGTTTCTTTGGTGCTGGGGGCTTTTGTTTTCTTTTGAGTGGCCATACAATGCTTCCTGGTCCGTTTCCACCGATAGGCTGTGGACGCTTTTAAAAGGCCAACGAAGTTAATCTAAAAAAGGCGCAATAACAAGCCTTCTTTCTATGAATGTCAAAATCTTTAAAATCGTAAAAAAAGGCGCAAAAACACCCAAAAACCATCCATTTTTAGGTAAAAAACGACAAAAATCACCTCTTTTTTATCTTTTTCTTGAATGGAGACAAATTCAGTTCTTTGTGTTTTGCGCTATTTAGAGTAGGTTTGTGCCCTAATTGAATGAAGAAGGAAACCATTATACCCATTGCCCTTCAAACCCTCGCGCTGCAGGCCGAATCGATACAGGGGCTGACGGGGTTTATCAACGACGATTTTGCCCGTGCGGTAGAAGCCATCGCCTATTCCAAAGGTCGACTGGTGGTGAGCGGAATTGGTAAAAGTGCCATCGTTGCCCAAAAAATAGTGGCTACCCTGAACAGCACCGGTACCCCCGCTACTTTTATGCATGCGGCAGACGCCATCCACGGCGACTTGGGCATGATTCAGAAAGAAGACATCGTGCTTTTGATCAGCAAAAGCGGCGACAGCCCCGAAATAAAGGTGCTGATTCCCCTGCTGAAGGGATTTGGAAACACCCTGATTGGCATGGCTGGCAATACCACTTCTTATTTGGCCACCCATTCCGATCTTGTACTCAACACCACGGTGAGCAAAGAAGCTTGTCCTAATAATTTAGCGCCCACCACCAGCACTACTGCACAAATGGTCATGGGTGATGCGTTGGCCGTTTGTTTGATGGAGCTCAAAGGTTTCAACAAAGAAGATTTTGCCAAATTTCATCCGGGCGGTTCGCTGGGAAAAAAATTATATCTAAGGGTACAGGATTTGCTTGGCAAACAAACACCTCCCAAGGTGCAACCAGCTGCTTCCATCAAGGAAGTTATTATAGAAATTACCCAAAAAAGACTCGGCACCACGGCTGTGCTCAATGACCAGGGCGCCATCATCGGTATCATCACCGACGGCGACATTCGACGCATGCTTGAAACCAACGATTCCTTAGCCGGCCTTACGGCAAAAGATATCATGGGCAACCACCCCAAGCATATTGCATCGGAC